>JAGOCL010000216.1 GCA_017998755.1 Spirochaetota bacterium
TCAAAACTCGCCGGTTGGCTTGACTCGGAAACGATTGAGAACGTTTATACTTTTACGACTTCTTTACCATGAGATAGAGATCGAATTACCGCGAATTTCCTTTTACCTGTCTAATAATAAACTTAGTCAATTATTAGACAGATAATTTACCAGTATACCGTAAAATAATCCGGTAAAATTTATCAAGACGTGAATCCAGATTGAGATATTGATATAGCCGGATTTCTTTCTTTCGAGCGATAAAAATATCCCGATTATAAAAGAGTATAGAGCGTTTGAAAGCGAATTAATATGAAACAACGAAAATATTAACGAAGTTATAATAACGTCCGCTCTAAATTTATTCAAGAACTTCCCAAGAGATTCCTGTAAGAAACCGCGAAAAATTATCTCTTCCGTTATGGGCGCTACGACGATTATATAACAAAACCACAACAGTATTTTAAAAGCGTTTTTGTCGTTTATTCCGTCGAATATTTCAAGATACCCTTGATTGGGAATCTTCATCCAATTTTTGATATTTTCAGGCAGAGGAAGCGCTTCAAATATTTGTATAACTAGTATCAATAAAATAAAGCCCAATCCGAAAGATATAAGAGCCGGTTTAAACGCTTTTCCCATAGTAACAAACCAGTTTTCCGTATTAAACAATCTGATTTGAATAGTAAAGATTTTTCTAATTACAAAATATACGCCAAACATTAAAAGGTAGTTTACGGTAATTAAGAATAAGGGATCTCTTATAAAGACGTTTAGTCTCTCCGAGGGGTAAAGGTTGAAGATTAGTCCGGTAACGTATAAAATCAAAGCCGGTATAATCAATACGGCTAGAAAAAATAAAAGCCCTCTCAAATTATACCAGATTCTATATATCCCGATTTTCATCTATAATATGTTGTTTATTTCAACGTAGGCCGGTATCGTTACAACTCTTTCTATCAAAGAGGAGTCTTTACTCTTATAACTTGCCGTTAATGCGACGTATTTCTGTTTTTCAACATATTTCAAATCGTATATTATTATCGGCGTATCTTCAAGGATGCCCGCTTGAGCGCCGATCGACCCCTTGTGAACTTTTTGGACTTTATATTTCCTTGAAAAAATATTTTTATCATAGTACTCCAGTTCGACTCCGTATATCAACGTTATTAATTTTCTCTGAACGTCGTTTTCAAAAGCCGTTAAAACCGGTAAATAAGGTCGCTCTTCAAGTCTTACTATCCTGTTATTTACTACTCCGTTTAGCTCGGTCTCAATATTTATCAACATTGGATATCGTTTCCACGCTAACTGCTCTTGAGCGTCCTCTACCGTAGAGACTTTTACGCCGTCGATAGATCTGATAACTTCGCCCGGTACTAAGCCCGCTTTTTCGGCGGATCCGTTAGGCATAACGTAGTAGACTTTAACTTTGTTGTTTTCATTTAGAATACCCAAACCTATCCAACATCTTTTTATCTCGCCGCCGTTAAAAAGCCGCGGGATCGCTTTTGATACCCACTGGAAAGGTATAGCGAAGCTTATCCCTTCGTATTGAGGCACTCCGGCAAATACTATCCCTATTACCTGTCCGGCGCTATCGATTAGCGGTCCGCCGGAGTTTCCGGGATTGACGGCGGCGTCTATCTGAAAGGCCCGCCCAAGTTGAAAAAAATCTATCTCTTTGTTGCTGATAATTCCCGAAGTTACGGTATTTTTTATCCCTATAGGATTGCCGATTGCGTAAATTTTATCGCCGAGATTAACGTCTAAAGACCTGCCGAGCGTCAAAGTCGGCGCGTTATTTCTGGAGATTTTCAACAAAGCTATATCGAAAACTTTATCGTAACCTACGACCGTCGCCGGAATCTCCGTATCCGGGTCGTCTTTAGTTACGACGTAAACCGCGCTGTATCCTTCATATTTCGGATCGACGTTATCCGCTATAACGTGATGATTAGTCAGTATATAACCGTCGGCGCTAATAAAAAAACCCGTTCCTATTGATTTATCGATAAACCCCATTCCGTCTTTGACGTTCATCCCCTTATCAAGCAATACTTCTACGACCGACCCCAATATTTTCTCAAAATTGAGCTCGTTCAGAGATAACAATTCTGATTTATAACTCAAAAGCTCCGGGTATTTGGTAAGAAGTTCGGGATAAAGCGCCGAGTATTTATCCAGGTCTGTGGCAAAAAAACCTTTACTTTTTTTATCGTAACTATATTTTAATATCTCGTATACTTTTTCTACCGGTAATAATTTTTTGTCCGCCATCTCGTATCTAAGATTCATTTGGTTGAAAAAGTCCGACGAGAGATCGTATTTTTTCATCAATTCTCCGTAAATATCGCCGACTTCAATTAACGGTTCGATATTAAGCGTATTAAGACTCAAAGCGTATCGAAGAGCGTCGTCGTAATTCTTTTCTTCGTAGTTTTTCTTTATTTCCGTTTGTATAAGGAGCTTCAAATCCTCAATATATTTATTAACGTCTTCAACTGCGTCTTTAGCGTTGTTTTTTACCAGAATTTTCTTTGATAAAACAAGCGCCTCAAATATATCGATCTTTTTTTTATCAAGATTATGTTTAATATTTTCTATACCGTTTGCAAATTGCGGCTCTTTACCGTCCCCTTTTGACGAGGATTTACAACTAAAATATAAAAAAAACGTAATAATTAAAACGTAAGCTATAACCGCCCTATTCATAATTTCTCCATTTTAATAAGAATGTCTATTTATTCATGGTTATCAATAAGATATATTTCGCTATTAATAATAAATAAATTAAAATTAAAATTTTCGTTTATTATATTGGAATTCTCAAAAAAGAATTTCTCGTTTTTGTCTAAAAAATATCCGGAAGTTTTCTTGCCGTCCGTAAAAATAATTTTATCGGGTATATTTACTTTTTTTATATCCCGGTAAGAAATAATATACCAATTATTCTTTTTTATTTCATATTTCTCTGAAAACACTTTGATATTTATCAACTTACCGGACGCAATTTTTGACAATCTTACCGGTTCTCCATTTTTCAGTTCGAATTGATAATCGTAAACGCCGTCGTAATTAATATCTAATTTATTATAAGTCGTTCCGTTCGGATATTCCGTTACGGAAGACTCGTATATCCCGTCGGAATTTGTATCCCAATTTTTAACGGAATAATTCGCCTCTACGTCTTCCCTGTAATAATAATAGTCGGAAAAATCGCTCTCTTTATAAAAAACGGTTTTTAATTTGCCGTTATCATATTTTTCGGTTATTTCAAAAGTTCCATTTTTATCGGAATCTTTCAATTTCTCATAAATAACGCCGTTTTTATAAAATTCTTTCTCTTCAATGGCGCCGTCGTAGTCTAGATCGGTATCTTTTCGGTTAATTTGACCGTTTGTATATCCCGATATCGAGTAAGTATCGCCGAAATTTTCTTTTTTATCTATATAATTATTATAAGTTTTTGTATCAATATCCTTGATAACATCGACGTTCAAATACAAAGCAGACTTGACCGCCGTGATTTTTTCTACCAGCTTCCCGGATTTGTAAGTATCTATAGTCGCAACCGACGAATCGTAAGGATTAAATTTGACTTCTTTATAATCGGAATTTTTTCCGTCGTAAACGGTAAACGTCTCGATTTTTCTGTCGTCAAAATACGTATATTTATATTCGTAAGCGCCGTCTTGATTTTTATCGATTAAACAAGTTCTTACGGCGCCCAACGTTATAATGTATAACTCCTCCCAATTCCCGTCGTTATCGGCGTCTTCTACTCTATCGCCTGAATATTTCAGAATATTTTCGTTTAAATAGTCGTTTATAGAGATTATCGAGCTTAGAGTTTTATTTTTTAGTATATTAAAAGTTTCAGTATAACCCTGCCCGTTTATCGCGCTCCATTCCTGAAGAGCCGATAGAACGTCGGCCGGTTTCAAGCCCGAAGATTTCATTATTAGGTTGTATAGTATCTCTCTCTGGTAATATCCGTCTAACGAACTCGAGGCTTTCAACGAAAAATAATCGTCCAAATATTTTTTCATACCGTTTGTCGGATAAAACATAACCGATAGCAGAAGAACTTTGCTTTTAGAATAACCGTTAGCGTTTAAAACCGAGATTTTTTTTTGAAATCCGTTAGAATCAATTTTATTCAAAATAATTTTTGATTTTAGGTCAAAATATTCGAATTCAATCGAATTATAACGATTACGAGCTTCTTTTAAAATTTTTTCTATCAAAGCATAATCTTTTGATAAAAAAAGCGTTTCTATATAACCTATATAGTCGTTTAACAGATCGATATTCGGAATAGAAAGAATTTCATTATAAACAGTTTTTGCAAAATCATAATTTCTTGTTTTAACGCTAATATTTTTAGTATGATTTAACAACTCATAAGCGGATAAGAAATAGTTATTTTTTATGTTCCGAAAAATATTTCGCGAATTTTCCATTTTAGAGCTTAGAAAGTCTCTAGAATCGCCTAAAAACGCATTTTTCAGGTAATAATATTCCGGAATGTTTTGAACAAAATCCCCGACGCCGTTTAGTATTTCTTCAGCCAAAGCGCTTTTACCCGCTATGTAATTATCGTAAGCTTTTCGTATCTGCAGTTTGGCTATGTCGATTTCGTCGGGATACAGATTGGAAATAAATAAAAATATAATAAATACTAACGCTTTCTTCATTTAAAACCGCATAAAACGCCGATATCCTTTATTAATATTCCGGCCGATATATCGTCTTCAGCTTCGACAAATACACGGGCGATCGGCTCGGTGTTGCTTAGTCTGATTAGCGCCCAGCTTTTCTCAAAATCAATCCTGATACCGTCCTGCGTATCAAAAACCCCGTTTTTATACTTAGCTCGAAGTTTTTCTTCAACGACCTTGATATCAACCCCATCGGCCGAATATTTTTCCTTTATCAAAGTATATTTCGGTATTTCCGACGCTAAATCTTTAATTCCCTTATTTTCCGTAGACAGCGCTTCAAGAATAAGGGCGATGCCTACCGAGGCGTCGCGGCATTTATTGACTTCCGGAAATATTACTCCGCCGTTACCCTCGCCGCCTATCTTCGAACCGATCTCCTCCATTTTCTCCGTAACGTTTATCTCGCCCGTCGGAACTCTATACGTCCGCTCGCCGTATTTTTTCAC
>JAGOCL010000217.1 GCA_017998755.1 Spirochaetota bacterium
CTCTAATATCTTTACCAATTACTATAGAAAAATCGTATTTCATATTGTTCCCTCGATAGTTTTTTTCTTTATATATAATTAACAATAAATTTTTGATTTTGGTTTACAAAATTAAGAAATATTTTTCAAAATATTTCACCGAACTAAAACGGGAATTCCCGTTTTTAATTAATTGAAATCCTAATTAAAATATGATAAAATATAGATCGAGGAGTCTGAAATGACTGAGATTATTACAAAAATTAGACAAGAATTGACTGATAACTCTTTTGAAAGCGTCAGGGAGAGTACAAAACGGTTTTTTAAAGAAAATATTAAAAGTTATGGCGTAAAATCCGCAACGGTTAAGAAAATATGCTCTGATAATTTTAAACTGGTTAAAAATTTAGGAAAAATTGAGATATTCAAATTATGCGAGGAATTGTGGCGTTCGGGCTTTTTAGAGGATACTTTTATAGCAAGCGAGTGGGCTTATAAATTGAGAGATAATTATAAACCTGAAGATTTCATAGTCTTTGAAAGATGGGTAGGTAATTATATCGCTAATTGGGCTTCATGCGATACTTTTTGCAATCATTCAGTCGGATCTTTTATAGAGACGTATCCTGAATATTTAGGAGAGTTAAAAAAATGGGCTACTTCGCAAAACCGTTGGGTTAGAAGAGCTTCGGCAGTTTCGTTAATTGTTCCCGCAAAAAAGGGACTTTTTTTAAATGATATTTTTGAGATTTCTGATATATTGTTGAAGGATACCGAAGATATGGTTCAAAAAGGGTATGGTTGGATGTTAAAGGTAGCTTCTTCGGTTTATGAGCAAAAAGTTTTTGATTATGTTTTAAGAAATAAATCCAATATGCCGAGAACAGCTTTGAGATATGCTATAGAAAAAATGCCGAAAGAGTTAAAAATTGAAGCTATGGAGAAATAGAGGCTTTTTTTAACCATATTAGGGCTTTTTCGGGATTAAATTCTTTCATACCTTTTCTAAAAATGAGATCGGATTTTTCAAAACTAGGATCAAGAGGCGGAGTTGTTAAATAAGGGACGCTAATGCATAACATACCCGCTGATTTTGCCGACATAACGCCGTATTTTGAGTCTTCGATAGCGCAACATTCAGACGGATCGACTTTAAGGCGTTTGGCCGCTTCTAGAAATATATCGGGAGCCGGCTTTCCTTTTAGAGCATCTTCGCTTGATACGACTGTTTCAAAATATTTTGCTAATCCTGTAGAATCTAATAATTCCCTTAAAATATTTGGCGACGATCCTGACGCGACGGCTACTTTATATTTTAGATTAATTACCCCGTTAAGGAAATTTAACATTTTTGGATAAACCTTAGTATTGTTCAGAGCAATTTCAAGATATATAGCATTTTTTTCTTGCGTCAGTTCTTCCGTGGATATGTTTATGTCGTATTTTTGTCTAATTTTTTTCATCATTTCATAATTACCGGTTCCGATGAATTCTTTCTTCATTGCTTGAGTAAACTTAATGCCATATTTTAATAGGAGTTTTTTATCGGCTAAATAGTAATTTTCTTCGCTATCGACAAGAGTTCCGTCAAAATCAAAAATAACAGCTTTAATATTCATAATCCCCCCATAAAAAGAGCAGATTATAATTTAAAAATTAATGGATTTCAATAAAAAAGTTATGGATTATTGATATAAATTTTATTTAATAAGGTTTAAAGAAAACGTGAATTCCCGTTTCTAATATCCTAAATACCATACTTCTCAAAAATATTTAGATACGAACAAATTTTAATCAAAATAAAACAGTATTATGCAACAATAATTTGAGAAGGGACAATAATCCGATTTATATTTTCTTAATATTCAAATTATTGTTTGATTACTTTATTAAGATATTTTATTGATAAAAATAAAATTTAATGTTATAAATAGGTAATTTATGATTAAATTATAATTTTTATTTTGCTCAGGTACTGATAATGGAAATTTTAGAAGGGATATCGGCGTCTCACGGCATAGCTATCGGCGAGGTTCTGATATATAATCAAGAAATATCGATACAAAAATATTCTATAAACGATATACAAGTTGAACTTGAGATAGATAGGTTTTATAAAGCTTTGGCAAAGGCTAAAGAGGAATACATTGTATTAAGGAATAAATTGGTCAACGAAATGTCTGAGGACGAGGGAAAGCTTCTCGATGCGCATATTTTGATGACTGAGGATCCTACGTTTATAAATCAAGTTTTGGATTATATTAGAGAAAGCAAAAAGAATATCGAGTGGGTTATATATCAAGTTGTAGAGAATTTGTCTAAAAAATTTTCCGAGTTGGAGGACGAATATTTTCAAGACAGAGCGATGGATATTTTAGACATTGGTAGAAAGATTATGCGTACTTTGATGTCTCAGAAGCCGATGTCTCTTTCAGATCTAAACAGCAATGTCGTGATTGTAAGCGCAGATTTAACTGTGAGCGATACGGCAAGTATGAATAAAAACCGAGTTCTTGCTTTTGTTACTGAAATTGGAGGAAAGACGTCTCATTCCGCTATATTGGCTCGTTCTTTAGGAATACCTTCGGTTTTAGGCATAAAGAATATTTCTCATATAGCAAACACCGGCGATATGATTATTGTCGACGGCAACAGCGGAAAGATTATAATAAATCCTGACAACGAAAAACTTGAATACTATACTAATTTACGCGTAAAGTTAGAAAGACGGGAAAACGAGTTTTTAAAATTTAAGGATATATCTTCAAAAACTCTTGATAACAAGAGTATTATTTTAAACGCCAATATGGAGATACCGGAACAAGAGATAGAAAATGTGATAAATTTTGGAGCGGAAGGGATAGGTCTTTATAGATCGGAGTTTTTATATCTTTCTAAAAAGCGTAAATCGTTACCTTCGGAGGATCAACAATTTAACGCATACAAATTTATACTTGAAAAAATGGGCGACAAGCCTGTAACTATACGAACCTTGGATTTGGGAGGAGATAAACTACTGGAAGGGGTAACAAAACAGGAGCTTAATCCATATTTAGGGTGGCGCGCAATAAGATTTTGTTTGGACAAGCCGGATATATTCAAAATTCAATTACGCGCTCTTCTAAGAGCTTCTATTTATGGAAATCTGAGTATTATGTTGCCTATGATAACTACCGTTGAAGAGGTAATGAAGACCAAGCAAATTATTAATGAAGTAAAGAGGGATTTGAAAAAAGATGGCTTCAAATTTAAAGACAACATACCTCTGGGGATAATGATTGAAACTCCCTCTGCGGTTATGATATCCGACGTATTAGCTAAGAATTGCGATTTCTTTAGCATAGGGACTAACGATCTTATTCAGTATACGATGGCGTGCGATAGAGGCAATCAAAACGTAGGCAATCTGTATCAACCGCTACATCCGGCCGTATTGAGGTTCATAAAAAAGACTATCGAAAACGCTCATAAAGAGAACATTAAAGTTAGTATTTGCGGCGAAATGGCCTCGGAAATACAAAACGCTATAGTCCTAATAGGTCTTGGGGCGGACGAGTTATCTTTAAGTCCGATAGGTCTTTTAGAGATAAAAAAGGCGATATTAAATATAAAATACAGCGATGCGAAAAAAATCGCGGAAGAAGCTCTGATACAAAATACAAAAGAAGGAACTGAAAAGAAATTAAATTTATGGATGAAAAAAAATCTCAAATATCTGTATTAAAAAAGACAAATCTGCCTATTATAGCTATAGTCGGAAGACCTAACGTGGGAAAATCAACCTTATTCAACAGGTTGATAAAAAAAAGAAAAGCGATAATTGATCCGACTCCGGGAGTTACCCGCGATCTTATTTACGACGAATGTTTTTTTAATAATAAAAAGTTTATAATAATTGATACCGGCGGGCTAACCGACGACGAGGGCGAGATAAATAAATTTGTACAAAAAAAGTCGCTTGAATCGTTAAAAATAGCCGATATTATTCTATTTTTGGTCGAAGCGAATAATGCGCTACCGATTGAGATGGATTACGTCGATATTATTAAGAAATCAGGTAAAAAATTTTTATTAGTCGTTAACAAATGCGATTCTAAGGATAGAGAACAGGCGATATCTGAGTATTATTCTTACGGTTTGGGAGAACCAATTCCAATCTCGGCAACTCACAATTTGAATTTAGACTTGCTTGAGAAGAGGATAGTTGAATTTGAGCTTGACGATAAAAATGAGCAAGCCGAGGATGAAGAGAAAAAGATAATTAAACTGGCGATTGTGGGTAAACCAAACGTCGGTAAATCGTCTCTACTAAATAAAATTGTCGGTAGCGACAGAAGTATAGTCTCCGATATACCCGGTACTACGCGGGACGTTGTCGACGAAACGATCGTTTATAAAAATAATAACATCCAGATACTTGATACGGCTGGGATTAGAAGAAAATCAAAAGTATTTGAAGACGTCGAGTACTATTCGGTAAACAGAGCTATTAAGACTATTGAAAATGCCGATGTAACGATATTGCTTATAGATTCTCTTGAGGATGTTTCTGATCAAGATAAAAAAATTACCGATCAAATTGTAAAAAACGGTAAAGGATTAATAATAGCTTTAAATAAATGGGATTTGCAGGAAGACACCGTTCAAAATATTAAGGAAAAGAAAGAAAAATTATTATTTAAGTTTCCCGTAATCAGTTACGCTCCAATTATGCCTATTTCGGCAAAATACGGTAAAGGGATAAACGAAATTCTCAACCAAGCCCTAAAAATATACAAAGCCCTAAATAAGCGTTTAGACACCCCGAAATTGAACGATTTTATTAATGAAACTATAAAAAAATATAATCCGACTTCAAAAAACGGAGTTATCAAGATTTACTACGGAGTTCAGACTTCATGCGCTCCTACCGAGTTTGTTTTTTTTATAAATAAAAAAAGTTTGTTGTCTGAAAGTTACAAAAATTATATTGTTAATAAATTCCGCGAGAAATTCGATTATAAAGGTATTCCTATTAAAATTTCTTTCAGAGATAAAAAAAAATAAAAAAATATAATTTAAGATTTTACGTTGATTTTCTTGAAAAATTTGTTATGATTGAAAGAACTAAAATATGGATATAGTATGGCTTCATTATCTAATCAGAAATTAAATCAGT
>JAGOCL010000218.1 GCA_017998755.1 Spirochaetota bacterium
ATTATTGAAACTATAAATTCTTCTACTGAAATGGCGGTAGCAATAAGAGATATGCATTTGAGAGGGGCGCCTTTAATAGGAGTCGCCGCGGCTTACGGTACGTATCTTGCCGCGCTTGAAGCGTCGCGAAAACCTGATTTTAGTCAACATCTCAAATTCAGCGAAATACTTTTATTGAATACAAGACCTACCGCCGTTAATCTAAAGTGGGCGATAAATAGGGTTCGTAAAGAGATAGACAAGGCGAGGACAATCGAGGAAATAATATCGAACGTTTATAAAATCGCTGAAAAGATTGCAGACGAAGACGTCGAAAATTGTAAGTCTATCGGGAAATACGGCGTTGAAATTATTGAAAATATCAGCTTAAAGAAAAAAGGGGAGACGGTTAATATATTAACTCACTGCAACGCCGGCGCTCTGGCTTGCGTCGATTACGGAACGGCGCTTTCTCCTATAATCGAAGCTTTCAATAGAGGAATTAAATTACGAGTATGGGTCGACGAAACCAGACCTAGACTGCAAGGGAAGCTGACTGCGTGGGAATTAGAACAGTTTTCTATACCAAATACCGTTATTTCGGATAACTCCGGCGGTCATCTTATGCAAAACGGTATGATCGATCTCGTAATTGTCGGAGCCGACCGCATAGCTAAAAATGGCGACGTAGCCAATAAAATCGGCACTTACCTAAAAGCCCTTGCGGCAAAAGATAACAGAATTCCTTTTTATATAGCGGCTCCGACTTCGACTATCGACAATAATCTCGAAAGCGGAAAAGATATTATCATAGAAAAAAGGGACGATAGCGAAATCTTATACGCCGAAGGATATCTCAATGGTAAGATTGAACGCGTTCAACTTTTCTCGCCTAATGTAAAAGCGGAAAATTATGGATTCGACATAACGCCTTTTAAATTAATTTCGGGATATATAACTGAAAAAGGAACTTTTCCTAGTATCGCTTCCATATAAAATTAAGGAAGCGATGCTAGTATCGCTTCCTTATAAAAAAAAATAGGCGATGCGGGTATCGCTACTATTATTTAACAAAACATATATAAATTAATTAAAGCTCTGAATAATAATTATTTATAACAAAATCTTGACAGATTTCTATAATATTCTAGAATGAAGTATAAAAATTTTTTACGGAGAAATTAATGAATGTTTTATTGATAGGAAGCGGCGGAAGAGAACATGCGATTGCTAAAAAACTTGTAGAATCACCAAAATTAAAGAAATTGTATTCAATACCCGGTAATTCTGGTATATCAAAAATATCTGAAACTATCGGAACAGATCTAAACGTCGAATCCATAGTTAATAGCGCTAAAGAAAAATCTATAGACTTAATATTTTGCGGACCTGAACAACCTTTAGTCGACGGCCTAAGCGATCTTGCAGAAAAAAACGGAATTAAAACATTCGGCCCATCAAAAAAAGGAGCGGCTTTAGAAGGCAGTAAGATATTCTCAAAACAGTTTATGTCAAAATACGATATTCCTACTTCGGATTATAAATATTTTTACAATTACGACGATGCGGTAAGCTATTTCAAACAGAGAGAGACTTATCCGGTAGTTATTAAAGCCGACGGATTAGCCGCCGGTAAAGGGGTAAAAATAGCTAAAAATAGAGGAGAAGCCAATGAAATACTAAAAAGTTATTTTATAGATAAATCCCTCGGAAAATCCGGCGAATCAATTTTAGTCGAAGATTTTCTGACCGGAGAAGAGATGAGCGCTATTTACATTACCGACGGAACAACTTTCTTGCCTTTGATTGCGGCAAAAGACTATAAAAGAGCCTTCGACGACGATAAAGGTGAAAATACCGGCGGTATGGGAGCGTACGCTCCTCATTTGGCTTATAACGATAAATTAAAAGATTTGATAGAAGATAAAATTATTTCCAAAATCAGGATAGGATTAAAAAAAGAGGGTATTGATTATAGAGGGGCGCTTTACGTAGGACTTATGTTGACCGACGAAGGTCCGCAAGTCATAGAATTTAATTGCAGATTAGGCGATCCGGAAACGCAGGTTATTCTACCGTTGATGGATAGCGATTTACTAAATATTGCCAATCTCGCCGCATGTAAAAAATTATCAGGGACTACAATAAAATGGAAAAATTCTTTTGCGGGATGCGTCGTTATCGCGGCGGGGGGATATCCGGGAGATTACAAAAAGGGGATAAATATCGAATTCTCCGGTAATCCTTACGATTTTATACATGCCGGAGCCAAACTTGTTTCTGACAAAATAGTTACTAACGGCGGAAGAGTGTTGAACGCCGTATGCTTGGGTAATTCCAAATCTTCCGCATTACATTCTTGTTATAAATTATTAGAGAAAGTTAATTTTGAGGGCTGTTTTTATAGAAAAGATATAGGAAAGTAAATCATGACGAATAAAGAGGCCTTGACTTTATTAGAAAACGGCGCGGTATCAAAATTAATTGACAATACTTTGTTGGTATGCGATACTACCGAAAAGAGCGTAATAGCTTTTGTAGAAGAATCTTTGAAATACGAATTTGCTTCAATTTGTTTAAATCCATGCTGGGTATCTTTAGCAAAGAGCGTTGTAAATTCAAAGATTCCAATTTCAACAGTTGTAGGATTTCCAAACGGCGCAAATACGACGTTTATCAAAGAAAAAGAGGCCTATTTAGCTCTACAAGACGGAGCAAGCGAGTTGGATATGGTTATAAATATCGGTAAATTAAAATCTAACGACTTAAAATATATCGAAAACGAGATCAAGCTAGTCAAAAATATTGCCGGTAAAAACGTATTAAAAGTCATAATTGAGACTTGCCTATTGTCAAAAGACGAGATTATACGAATATCTAAGATAACAGAACAAAACGGCGGCGATTATGTTAAAACTAGCACAGGGTTTTCGAAATACGGAGCGACTATTGAAGACGTTAAAATAATAAAAAGCGCAGTCTCAGAACAAACCGGCGTTAAAGCGTCGGGCAGAATTAAAAATTACTCTTTATTAAAAGATATGATATATGCCGGGGCGACGCGTATCGGTACTTCGATGGGAATAGATATTATAAGAGAAGCTATTTTATAACAGGACCAAATGATGGAAATATACAGAATAAAAAAAATAAATGAAAATATCATAAAGGATCACATAAACTTGCAGGAAGATCTTATTCTTGAATGCGAGAATTTCTCAAATGAAGAGTTTGATATTATTAATTTAGCTTTGAGGTTATACGTTGAAAGCTTAGGAAAAGAATATATATTTGATTATATCAGTTATTGTATGAAAGAATTAATAACAAATGCAGAAAAAGCGAACTCAAAACGAATATATTTTGATAAAATTAATCTAGATATTAAAGACGCAGATCAATATACTAACGGTATGAAAAATTTTAAAAACGATACCATGGTTGACTTTGACGCTTACGGAAACATACAGCATTCGAAAGGGTATTATGTTAGAATTGTTTTTGAAATCAGAAACGAATTTCTCAACATATATATTAAAAACAATATTAAGATACTAGACAGCGAACTTAAAACTATCGAAGAACGAAAAAAAATGGCAAAAGAGTTTAAAACAGTCGACGAAGCGATGTCTATTATTCTTAATAATCCAGAAGGCGCCGGTTTGGGAATTATTATATCCGCGCTTATGTTAAAAAAATTGGGGTTAAATCAAGAATTCTTGAACTTTTTCTACGACGGCTCGGATACGGTAGCTTCTATTTCTATACCAATGTCATTAATTACCGAGGAACATATCATTACTGTTAACGAATTAATATTATCAGAAATTGAGAATATTCCTCATTTCCCAGAAAACATCTTATTATTGCAAAAGAAGTTAAGCGATCCTCTGGTAAATTTAAACGAAGTCTCTTCTCTTATAACTAAGGACTTGACTTTAACCGGAGATATACTCAAGTATATCAACTCGGCGTATTTTATGTTGCCAAAGAAAGTATCCTCGATAACCGAAGCTATTAAATATATCGGATTAAAAGGACTTAGAAATCTAATTTATTCTTATGGAACGCAAAAGGCTCTTTCAAAGCGATTTGATTTATCAAAAATGCAAAATATACTTGATCATTCGTATAAAGTAGCTTTTTTCTCTTTTTACTTGGCTAAAAAACTTGGCTTAAAAGAAGAGCTCGAAGACGCATATATAGCTGGAATTCTTCACGATATCGGGAAGATAGTTATATTAAGCATAAATCCAAGTATAACGCAAAAAATTAATAGTTTATGCCATGAAAGAGGGATCCCTATAAGAATAATAGAGGAGATATCGGCCGGATACAATCATTCTGCCATCGGGGCTTTGCTTGGAAAAAAGTGGAATTTACCGGAAAATCTTATCGAAACAATAGAAAATCACCATACTCCTAATAACGCTCACAATAAATACAGAAATATGATAAAATGCGTTTATATAGCAAACGCCATGTCGGCAGAAAACGATGAAATAGAAGATAAGTATTATTCTTTAAACAAAACCATTCTCTCTGAGTTTGGTCTTAATGCTCTCGAAAAATTTAATAACCAATACAAAATAATTAACGACGAGTTTGTAAAAAGATCGAAAAAATAATCTAATATATTTCCTCTATAAGGTTGTAAATTTGGTAGAATTTCTTAAATAATTCCAAAGATTTCTCAATCGCTATAAACGAATTGGGATGTCCCGGAATTTTTATTTTATCGAAATTCGTCAACGGATTAGCGGAGGGATCGGTCGCGTCAAGTAACGACGATATAAAATTAAAAACTATCTTAAAAGAATCTGATATTTCTTGTTTTAATTTATAACTCTCTTCGTTTATCTCGTTAATTATATTTATAATAGGCGATTTAAAAGAAGGATCGGCTATTACTCTTTTTATCGTGTTGTATATTTTCTTTCCGTAATCCTTGTCGGGGTTTAATTTCTGATCAAATTCTCTTAGTTTTTCCGAAAATCCGTTTAAAGTATAATATGAAACAGACAAATTAGCTCTAACGCTATCTTTTTTAAATATTCCTTCTACCAATATCTTGTTTATAATAATTTCAATCTTAATTTTGTATATGCTTATAAGAAATTCATAAAGTATACTTAACGTATAAATATTTACTATT
>JAGOCL010000002.1 GCA_017998755.1 Spirochaetota bacterium
CATACAATCTCCTGTATTTTTTATAAACCTACCTATTAATATTAATATAAATTTAGTAGTATATATTAGTAGGTCTGTCAATAATGTTAATAACTATATAAATAATAATAATAATTAGATTTACATTGTTAATAACTATGTTGATATTTTTATCATATTTTTGTAATAAAAACAATAAAAATATTTTCAAACAAGTTATTAACAATCTTTTATTGTTTGATTTTTTAATCTTTTATATTATTAACAAGAAAATCTATATCGTTTTTTATTTTACTATCTTTTATGATAAGGTCGTCAATTTTTTTTGTTGCGTGCATTACTGTCCCATGTTCTTTATCTCCAAAGAAAGCGCCTATCTGCGTAGTCGAAAGTCTGGTTAATTTTCTACTCAAGTACATAGAAATTTGTCTGGCAAGGGCAATTGATTTGGTTCTTTTAACTCCAGTTATATCGTGGGATTTAATGTTGAAATATTGAGAGACAGAAAGTATGATTTTATCAACGGAAATAGGAGAAGAGTATAAATTAGTAGTAATTTTATCTTTCAGTCTTTCAATAGCGACGTCTTTTGTGATTGTTTCAATTTTCATTATACTGGAATACGCCAATAGATCTTTAAAAGAGCCTTTTAAATCTCTTACGCTTCCGGAAGAATTAGAACAAATATACTCCATCGCTTCGCTAGTAAAATTTAACGAATATGCGGCGGATAAATTTTTTAAAATAGCGATACGTAATTCAAAATCAGGCGGTCTTAGGTCTACGGTTAATCCCATTGAAAATCTACCTCGAAGCCTATCCTCTATTTTTTTTACCTTGCTTATCGGTTGATCGCAAGAAAAAACCATTTGTTTATTAGAACTTGAAAGTTTATTAAAAGTATGGAACAATTCAGCTTGAATGGCCTCTTTACTAGAAAAAAATTGAACGTCGTCTATTAACAAAACGTCTAATTGTCTGTATTTTATTCTGAATTGTTGTTGAGTATTGTTTAAAAAAGAATGAACAAAATCGTTTAAAAAATCTTCAGAAGTTAAATATAATACTTTTTTTGAAGGAAAATATTCTTTTATATATTTTTCAATAGATTTTAAAAGATGAGTTTTGCCTAAACCGCTATCTCCCCATATAAAGTAAGGGTTATATTTAATGCCGGGATTTTGAGCGACAATTTTAGCCGTTTCCGCGGCAAATTCATTAGACGCTCCTACTATAAACGAATCAAATGAAAAATTCTCTACATTATCGATATTTTTCTCATTTTGCGGATCGTTCTGTTTTTTTAGTTCAACTTTTTTTTTAGGAAGAGCGATTTCTTTTGTTTCTTCATTATCTTCGTTGTTTGGAATAAAATTAACAAATTCTATATATGCCGTTTGACCGAAAATTCTAGTTAGTATATTTTCTATATCTTCTTTAAATCTTAATGCATTGTCTTTTATAAAATTAGAAGGAACAGATAAATACATAATTTTATCTTTCATTTTAAAGTCGTAATATTCTATTCTACTAATCCACAAATTGTAATCTGATTTTTTTATTGTATTTTCTAGTTCTTTTTTTATTTCATCCCAATATATTTTATAGTCTGTATTTTTCATAATCAACCTTATAATTTTCTATAACGGCGACATAATATAAAAAAAATCGACAACTATAAATACTAAATCGATATCAAAATAATTATAGTTTATATTAGAAAATATAACTTATTTTATAATGAGAAGTTATAGAGAAAATAAATTTTCGTAATTTGAAAATAAAAAACAATTGAAAAAATATTGGTCAACGACAAATTTATAAAAATTTCCGAAATTTCAATAAATTTAACGCGTTTTGTTTAAATTTATTGAAATTTATTGTTTAAATAGAAAATATAAATTAAAAAAAAATTTTTTTTTATATTTTAGATTCTTCTAAAAATTTATTTAGAATTTTTGCCGCTTTACCCCTATGCGAAATCAAGTTTTTTTCCTCATCGGATAGTTCAGCCATAGTTTTACCGTATTCTTTAAGAAAAAAAATAGGATCATATCCAAATCCGTTATTTCCTTTTGGATCGAAAGTTATTAATCCTTTTATTTCTTCTTGCGCAATATAAATTCTGTTTGGACTTACAAACAAAACTAAAGCGCAAACGAAAGAAGCGGAAAGATCTTTATTTCTATCAAGTCGGTTTAAAAGGAAATGATATCTTTCTTTGTCGTTAAATTTGGAGGAGCCGTATCGGGCGGAATAAACTCCCGGATCCCCGTTAAGTTGATTTACGCAAATTCCAGAGTCGTCGGCAAGAACGGGTTTTTTATAACGTTGATATACCGACCTGCATTTTATAAGAGAATTCCCTATAAAAGTATTTTCGTTTTCAATAATTTCATCCGTAAAGTTTATATCTTTTAACGAGACGATTTTACAATTATTAATTATTTTATTTATTTCGTAAACTTTATGGTTATTAAACGTTGCAAAAATTATTTCATTCATATATTTACTAATTATCTATAACGCTGATTTTTGCGCCTAATTTACGCAATCTCTCGGGTAGATTTTCATAGCCCCTCTCAATTTGTATTACGTTATTAATAACGCTGTTACCTTCAGCGCAAAGCGCCGCTAGTACTAACGCCATTCCCGCTCTTATATCCGGGCTTGATAGTTCCAATCCTTTCAGTCTTGCCGGTCCGCTTACAACGGCTCTGTGAGGATCGCACAAAATAATTTTTGCGCCCATAGAAACCAATTTATCTATAAAAAACATTCTGGATTCAAACATTTTCTCAAAAATTAACACGGTTCCATCAATTTGAGTTGCGGTTACTATTATAATGCTTATCAGATCTGGCGGAAAACCAGGCCAAGGCGAATCGTCTATTTTAGGTATCATTCCTCCTATATCAGAGATAACCTTAAGTTCTTGATGCGCGGGGACGAAGATTGACTTTCCATCCGTCTCCCACCTGATACCAAGTTTTCCAAAAACAAGGCGTGACATCCTCATGTTTTCAGGATTTGCGTTGGTAATTTCTATTTCACCTCTAGTAACGGCGGCAAGCCCTATTAATGAACCGACTTCCATAAAATCAGTGCCTATTGTGAAATCTGTTCCATGAAGTTTTTCCACGCCCGATATTCTAATAATATTAGAACCGACTCCGTCTATTTTTGCCCCCATAGAGATTAACATATTACATAAATCTTGAACGTGCGGTTCGCTTGCCGCGTTAAGTATTGTAGTATTGCCTTCGGCCAATACGGCCGCCATTACGGCATTTTCGGTACCTGTTACCGACGTTTCATCTAAAAATATCTCTTTTCCAACTAATTTATTGGCGGTCATTTTAAAATTTGTAGAAATTTCTATTCTACAACCAAGTTCGGAAAGCGCAATGAAGTGAGTGTCAAGTCTACGGCGGCCTATAACGTCTCCGCCCGGAGGGGGGAGGATCGCTTCTCCGGCTCTGGCAAGAAGAGGTCCGGCAAATAAAATTGACGTTCGGATTTTTTTTCCCAAATCTGGATTAATTGTCGTCGACGATATTCCGCCTTTTATACTTAGCGTGTTTTTGTCGATGTTTTTTACAGTCGCTCCAAGTTGCGTTGAGATTTCCAGCATTATATTAACGTCTTCGATATGAGGTATATTTCTAAGAATTACCTCTTCGTCTGTTAATAACGCTGCCGCAATAGCTGGAAGTGCGGCATTTTTGTTCCCATTCGGCTTGATAATTCCTTTTAGCGGATAACCGCCCTCTATTAGGTATTTTTTATTCATTTTCTATTTCTCTTTTTTTTAAATAATATAAATAACTTAAATTTATTTATCAAATAATAATAAGCTTAAATTTTGAACAAACTTGAAATTCAAGCTTAAATTATTATTACTAAAATTTCTTTTTTAACAAAAATGTTTTATTGTCTTCAAAAACGGCGGGTCTACTGCCGTCTAAATTCCCGGAAATTCTAAACATATTTTTACTGAGGAATTCTATAATAAATTTGTAAACAACGCTTTCCGATCCTTTTCTTGTATATATTAAATCCAAGGAAATAGGATTTTTTTCATAATTTATTACATAATATATTTTAGAATAATTGTCAAAAGGAGCCGCGTTTTTTTTGTTTATCAATAAATCTGCATAACCGTCGGGCGTAAGCCTTAAATAAAAGTCTTGCCCGTCGTTATTTTTACCGGCCCATGTTCCTTCGTGTACAACGCTTGGAGATTTTTCCGCGACATTATTTGAAATACAATTTGTGAAAAATATTAAAAAGAATCCTAAAATAAAAAAAATAATAAATTTCATATTACAGCGACAATTTTTGAATTCTTTCAATAGCTTCTTCTACGTCTTCTCTTTTACCAAAAGAGGATAACCTAAAGTAGCCTTCGCCGCACTTACCAAAACCGACTCCGGGCGTTCCAACTACTTGACACTCTATTAGTAGTTTATTGAAAAAATCCCAAGAAGAAAGATTGTTTGGAGTTTTTAACCAAATATAAGGAGCATTAATACCTCCTGAATACCTGATACCAAGTTTTTTCATTCCTTCTCCTATGATTTTGGCATTACCCAAATAATATTTAATAATTTTATCAACGTCTTCTCTTCCTTCTTTTGTAAAAACAACTTCGCCGGCTCTCTGGATAATATAAGCGACTCCGTTGAATTTTGTCGATTGCCGTCTGTTCCACAATTTATTCAAAGAATGAGCCGCTCCATTTTCGTCGAAAGCTCTAGATTCTTTTGGGATAATAGCGTAAGAAAGACGAGTGCCCGTAAAACCGGCAGTTTTAGACAAACTTCTAAATTCTATAGCGACTTCCTTAGCCCCTTCTATTTCAAAAATACTTTTGGGTATTGAAGGATCAGTAATAAAAGCTTCGTAAGCGGCGTCGAAAATTATTAAGGATTTATTCTCTTTTGCGTAATTTACCCATTTTTTAAGAATTTCTTTTGTCGCGACTTGTCCGGTTGGATTGTTTGGAAAGCACAGATAGATCAAATCAACTTTTTCTTTTGGCAAATCCGGAATATAATTATTAGACTCTAAACAATCAAGATAACATACATTACCAAATCTTCCGTTTTTAAAATCGCCCGTTCTTCCCGCCATAACGTTGCTGTCAATATAGACTGGATATACTGGATCGGTTATAGCAATCTTAGAGTCTACAGAAAAAATCTCTTGTATATTCGCTACATCTTCTTTTGCGCCTGTTGAAATAAATATTTCATCTATGTCGATATTTATACCTCTATCAGTAAAATCATGAAGTTTTATTTTTTCTCTTAAAAACTCATAACCTTCGTCAGATCTATAGCCCTTAAAAGAATCTCTAACGCCCATTTCGTTTGTCGCTTCATTTATTGCTTGAATTATTGATTGAGGCAACGGTTCAGTTACGTCTCCTATTCCAAGACGGATTATTTTTTTGTCTCTATTTTTTTCTTGATATTCTTTTACTAATCGAGCTATTTCGGAAAAAAGATAACTACCTTGCAACTTTAGATAATTAGAATTAATTTTAATCATCAAAACTCCTCTTTATAAATAATTATATAGTGATATTATATTTAAAAGATATAAAAATCTTTACGAAATAAATTTATAACATAACTAAATATTAAATAAAAGATATAAATTATAAAATTTACTAAAAAAGAACAAATTGATATAATTATTAAAAAATATAAATATTTTTAATATTTCTTATAAATATTGTATAATTTATTAAGTAAAAATAAAAAAAATATTATATAATAAAAAAAATCCCAAAAAAGGCGTCGCTAAAACAAAACCGCTATGATTGATTTTAAGAAAAAGATATACGGAATTAATCTGTTTTTACGAAATTTTGTATCAAACAATAATAAAATAATTCTCAGGAAAATGTTATCTTTAATAAAAAAAGGAGACTATCAAGGGATAAAAAGCGGAATTTTTATTGAGTTTTTAAAACAGAATAAATATGAAGAAACTCTATATAATAAAATAAGAGAATTTTCTTTTAAGAAATTTTTAGATAGCCAAATGCCTTTAGAAATATTTAAAACTAAAAATGAAAGTCTTATTATTGATTTACTAAATACTATATCTATGGACGAAATGAGTTTTGTTCAATTTAATAGAGTTTTTAAAGAAATTGATAATGACGAAACATTAATAATTATCTTAAACGCAATAGTAAAATCAAATTTTAATATTATAAAAAATCCTAACTATTTAGATAAAATTTATTACAATATTATTTATAAACTAAATATGCTTGTAAAAAGTAATATATCTACAGCTATATATTTAATATTTACCGGATTACTCTGTTCAAAAAAAGCTATACGAGAATATATGCGAACAAATATATGGAATAGTTTATTTGCCGTAAGAGATAGAATATTTTCCCAGATAAGAAATCATATTATAACCAAAATAGTCGAAAAAGAAGAAGACTTTGATAAAAATCAAGAAATTTTCAAAGATATAACGGATTGCGATTTATGGGATATTTGCGAGATGACTGAAAATATATTAGAAGTTTCTAAAAAAAGTTTAAATAAAATGGAGTTGCTAAAAAATATCGATGGGATAATGGAGCGATGTTTTCAACGATATAACGTTCTTATGAAATCTATATATAATGTATTAGAAAAAATTTCTGAATATTTGTTTGAAGAAAAACAGAAAAGAGAAACATTTTACGATTGGGCTAACGGATTAAATGAATTTGCAATAAACTTAATTAATATGACAGTTAACAATTTTAAGATATCAACAGGCGATAATAATAATTTTGTTTTTGAAAATTTAGGAAATATTGAAGATAACTATTATAAAGCGTTGAGTTTATTAATGGATAGCGATATAAAAAATGTTACTTTTGACGGCGATTTGTTAAACGAAAAAAACTTAATCAGCCCGTTAAACGATAGTTTGGATATTTATCTAGGCGAAGCAATTAATGATTTGGAAACGACGTATAAATTAACAAGTAAAGGAGATACGGAAATATTATCCGATGTTGAAAATAATATTTCATTAAGCGAAGATATGAGCGGCAATAATAGTTCGGATAAAGAAAAAGAAGTAAAAGAAAATGATCTAATTATCAGTAATTCGGATAATTCAAAAAATAATTTGTTATTATTGGCTACAAATATTATAAATGAAATACGCGACGAATTGGGAGAAGATAAAGTCTTTGAAAATAAAGAGAAAGTTAAAGAGTTAATTAAAGAAATTATTGACGAAAAATATAATAAAAATGTAAAATACAGCCCAATTATTAATAACGCAATAGAAGATGCTTTAAAAGTTGAAGATTTTGAAGATTTATAATTAAGGGAGCAATATGTTTGATTCGCAAAAAATTACGCAAGAATATGAGAAAATTAAGGCAAGTAGATATTCCGGTCTGTTGCCTCTTCAAAAAGTTCTAAAGTTGGAATCGGAAAAAGAAAAATATATAGAAAAATTCTTAGTTAAAATAAAAGGAATTGATAAAGATTTTAATATAATTTCAGAAGAAAAGTATACATTAAAAGAAATGATTCGCGAAGCGGTTCAAGAATTTGGAGATTTAAATTTTACAGATAAAAGTAGCGAAGACGGCAATATTACTATAGATATGGCTTTTAATCTGTGTATTATAAGTTTGAAGTTTAAAGAAAACAAATTCAAATATAGAATTACGGTTTTTTGGGATTTATAAATTTTAGGGGATAAATTAGTGTATTTAACTAAAAATCTTCTTTTTATTTCAAAAACTCTTAAAAAAGAATTCTTTCGTAAAATTATACATATGTTCTCATCTTTTACTCCTTTTTTTTATTTTTTCTCAAGAAGTTTAATTTTAGTTGGATTATTGATCGTAACATTAATATACTTTTTATCCGAAGTTTTACGAAGTAAGAATTTTCGCATACCAATAATATCAAGAATTACAGAGATAGCTTCAAGATCAAGAGACGAAGGTAAATTGGTATTAGGTCCGATAACTTTATCCATAGGAATATTCTTGACTTTTACTTTATTCGATTATAGAACGGCGACTTTAGCTATTTTTTCAGTGTCTTTTGGGGACGGAGTAGCTAGTTTATTTGGGAAAATAATCGGAGGAATTAAAATTCCGTTCACGTTTGGTAAAACTATAAGCGGTTCAATGGGATGTTTTGTTATTCTTTGCTCTGTCTATATGTTATGCGGTCTAGATATTTCTCAAGCGCTAATAATATCTGCGGCCGGAGCCATAATTGAAGCGTTTCCAACGGGAGATTTTGATAATCTTATTTTACCAATATCTACCGGACTGATAATTCAGAATTTAATTCTTTAACCTTAGTTCGCAATTTTTGATAATATTTTTATACAATTTTGGTAAATATTTTTTATTAATACTAATAAAACTTTTGGATTCTTCTAGCAATTTATCGTCTTTTAAATAAGGAAGATTTATTGTTATATTATAAACAGCTGAATTAAATGCCGCTTCTGCAAATGAAGCCCCCACTTGCAGGTCGCTAATTAACCATTTATTACAAAAAGGAACAAAGTCAAATATAACTTCCGATAAATATAACGCTTTTTCTGCAATAGAAAATGGAATTAATACGCATTGCTTAATATACAAGTTTATCAGGTCTGTCCGCTCTTTTTTTTCTTTATCGGTACTTTTCGGCAATTCTCTGGCTTTCTTCCAGCCCAGAAATGCCGCTTCGTCTTCGTTAGATAATGTTAATCCGGCTTCTCTTATTTCGACAAACGATTCAATATACTTTTCTAAATGATCGTGTATGGAAAATCTAGCGGCTTTTTCAGCGCACGACGCTGAAAGACTTAGAACGATTCCGGTAGCCGAACCGCCTCCGGGAGTCGGTTCGTTTGATCCTAAATTACGACAATATTCCGATATTATTTTCATAAAGCAAATATAAAAGATATTTTAAAAAAATTCAACAAATTTACATGATTTATTTTAATATAAATCTTTTTAAGAGAAAGAGCGTAATTTAAATAAAAGAAAATATCATTCAGATTTATCAGAATTTGAGTTTTTACCGGATAAAGAAGTAAAAAAATAAATAAATAACAAAATTAATCCGACTCCTACCGCGGCTCCGCTAATAAACTTGAATAAGTGAGAGAAGAATTTATTGGCAAAAAACAGAAATACGCCGATTAGCGTAATAACGGCGCCATAACTAAAAGTTTTTTTAAAAATACTATATATTCCAAAAATAATAAGCGCAATCGCTCCAATCCAAAGAACCGGCGACACTAAAACTGTTCCAATCGATCCAACAATAATTAACGCCAAAGATAAAAATAACTTCCTCTTCATAACAAAACTCGTAGCCATAATTTTCCTCCCGAATTAATTAATATAAAAAAAAAAAATATTTAGAAATCAGCCTGTTTGGTAGTTCTTGGAAAAGATATAACGTCTCTGATATTAGTCATACCGGTAAGATACATTATCATTCTTTCAAACCCCAAGCCAAACCCGCAGTGTTTGACCCCGCCATATTTTCGTAAGTCCATATACCACCAATAATCTTCTTTTTTAAGATTAAAATCTAATAACTTCTTTTCAAGAATATCAATTCGTTCTTCTCTTTGGCTACCGCCAATAATTTCTCCAACGCCGGGGACAAGCAAATCCATAGCCGCTACAGTTTTACCGTCGTCGTTTTGACGCATATAAAACGCCTTGATTTCTTTTGGGTAATTAATGACAAAAAGCGGTTTCTTGAAAATTGTTTCTGTTAAATATCTCTCATGCTCTGTTTGAAGGTCTATGCCCCATTCTACGGGGTATTCAAAAGTAGTCGATTCTTTTTTTAGTAAATCTATAGCTTCTGTGTAGGTTATAACGCCAAATTTTGAACTAACAATATTGTTTAATCTATCCAAGACGGAATTATCAATAAAATCGTTAAAAAATTTAATTTCTTCAGAACAATTTTCTAGTACATAATTAATTATGTACTTTATCATATCCTCGGCTAACGCCATATCGTCGTGAAGATCGGCAAAAGAAATTTCCGGTTCGATCATCCAGAATTCCGCGGCATGTCTGGCAGTATTAGAGTTTTCAGCTCTAAAAGTCGGTCCGAAAGTATAAATATTTTTGAAAGCCATCGCGTAAGCTTCTCCGGCTAATTGCCCGCTTACGGTTAAACCGGTTTCTTTACCAAAAAAATCCTTGCTATAATCAATTTTCTTATTTTCGTTTTTTGGAACGTTATTAAGGTCTAATGTTGTAACTTTGAACATTTGACCGGCTCCTTCGCAATCGCTGGTGGTAATTATTGGGGTTTGAACGTATACAAAGCCCCTGTCCTGAAAAAACTTATGTATTGCGTAAGATGCTACCGATCGTACTCTAAAAACAGCAGAAAAAGTATTTGTACGGGGACGTAAATGAGCTATTGTTCTTAAGAATTCGAAGGAGTGTTTTTTCTTTTGTAACGGATAATCAATTGAAGAAATTCCTTCTATTGTTACTTTATTAGCTTTAAGCTCAAACGGTTGCTTAGCTTCGGGAGTTTCTAACAGTTTTCCTTCAATGGTAATGGCCGAACCTATTGATAATTTTATTACTTCCTGGAAGTTTGTTACTTCTTTTTCATCTATAACAATTTGTAGGTTTTTAAAAAAAGAACCGTCGTTAATTTCAATAAAACCAAACGATTTTGAATCTCTAATTGTTCTTATCCAACCGGATATTTCAACATTTTTATTAAAAAACTCAGATGAGTTTCTGTATAGTTTTTTTATCAATTCCATTTTTATTCCTCAAATTATAATAAATTTATATTTTTTTTATAACAATATTCTATGGTTTCTTCGGACCATATTGAACTTTGAACTTCGCCGATATGAGCTTTATTAAGAAAAAACATACATATTCTAGATTGGCCGATACCTCCTCCTATTGTGTACGGTAAATTACGGTTTA
The DNA here is from genome assembly GCA_017998755.1 of Spirochaetota bacterium. Classification (GTDB taxonomy): domain Bacteria; phylum Spirochaetota; class GWE2-31-10; order GWE2-31-10; family MWDO01; genus MWDO01. The sequence continues at coordinate 10,958 of JAGOCL010000002.1, forward strand.
TTATATCTTTGTGAAAAGGGAGATGTTTTCTGTTTTCGCATTCGGCTTTCTCTAATTGTTTAACAATAGAAAATTCGTCGACTCTTATACCCATAGAAGAAACTTCAAACGCTTTCTCTAAAATCGGATACCAAAATATAATATCGCCGTTTAGTTCCCAGTCGTCGTAATCGGGCGCTCTTCCGTCGTGTCGGAAGCCGGAATTAAGTTTATCCCCGATTTTCATTAAAAATACGGCGCCAAATTCCTTTGCAATTTTATTTTCTCTCTCTTTAGGCGTTAAATTAGGATATTTATCTTCCAACTCTTGCGTAGTAATAAAAAATATTTCATTAGGAAGATAAGTTTGCAACGTTTTATACTTTAAAAATAGAAATTCTTCCGTGTCTTTAAAAACTTTATATATAGTTTTCACTATCGACTTTAAAGTCTCTATATTTCTTTCTTCTTTTGTAAGAATCTTTTCCCAGTCCCATTGATCGACATATATTGAGTGAAGATTATCAAGGTCTTCATCGCGTCTTATTGCGTTCATGTCTGTATATATACCTTCGTTTATACTGAAATTATATTTTTTAAGAGCCATTCTTTTCCACTTAGCAAGAGATTGGACAATTTCAACTGATTTACCGTCAATATCTTTTACGTCAAACGAAACTGGTCGTTCTATTCCATTCAAATTGTCGTTTAACCCTGTTTCAGGCAGAACAAATAATGGAGCTGAAACTCGAGTAAGATTTAACTTTTCAGCTAAATTTTTTTCAAAGAAATCTTTTATTACTTTAATCGCTTTTTCCGTATCTTTTAAGTCCAATAATGGATCGTATCCTTTCGGAATTATTATGTTGTCTATTTTATTTGTCATTTTTTTTCCTTTTATAATTGAAGAATAATAAAATATATTTTAGAAAATAAGTCAAGGATAATAATAAAAATCAAAAAGAAATAAAATGGTTTCTTTAAAATCGAATTTTTAGAATTAAAATATCAGAAATCTTCGCTAAAAACTATAGCTTTGTAAGTCTCGATAGTTAAACTATTTTTTTTCCACTCATGAGAATCCAGCTGAGCTTTTCTGCACAAATTAGAAAAAAAATCATCAAAAGTTGGCAATTGATCCCAAACCTGAGGTAAAAAAGTAGCCGAATTAAAACCCTTTTTTATTATTACCCCGTCTTTATTTGGAATTATTAGATTAGATAACTCGGAAAAATCTTTGTATTCTATTTTAAGCGGAGGAGTCAAAATACTAATCTCGATAATTAAATCTGAGATTTCTTCTTGTTTTACGGGAGGAAAACGGTAATCGCAGTAAGCCGCGTTATAGGCGTTTTCAATAACCGTCTGATAAATAGGGTATTCGGGCAAAATATAACCGATACAACCGCGTAATTCTCCATTTTTATGTAAAGTTACAAATCCTCCTCGGTTAGTTTTTATATCTTCTGAAAGATTTAAGGCGTCTTCTTGAGATAGCCAAATATTTTTAGATTTTAATTTTATAGTTTCTCTTGCTAAATACAATAAATATTTTTTGCTTTTTTCTGAAATATTATTATCCATATCTTTATCCTTAGAATAAATATTTTTTATTATACCATATTTATAGATTAATTTATCTTTATAGCGTTAATGTTTCACGTGAAACATTAACGCTATAAAGATAAATAGTCTTGACAATTGTATAAAAAGAAATTATTATTGTCAAAATATTTACGTTTAAGGAATAAATATGCCGGATATAAAATATATAAAAGACAATGCTGAGCTAGTCAAAAAAAATGCTATCGACAGGAATGTTAAAATTGATGTTGATAAAATCTTATCTTTATATGATAAAAAAGTTAGCGCTCAAATAAAAACAGATGGGTTAAGACAAAAAAGAAATGATAATTCGTTAAAGATGAAAACTCAACTAAGCCCTGAAGAAAGGTTAAAGCTCGTTGAAGAGGGTAAAGAGTATAAAAACGCAATTGCCTTATGCGAAGAAGAAGAAAGAAAATTAGAAAAAGAACTGAATGAAGAGCTAAATAAAGTACCAAATATGACGCACGAAACTACTCCGATAGGCAAGACCGATAAAGATAGTAAGGAACTGAGAAAGGTTGGAGAAATAAGAAATTTTAATTTTAAACCAAAAGATCACGTTACTATCGGGCAAGATTTGGATTTAATTGATTTTGATAACGCCTCAATAGTATCCGGACAAAAATTCTATTATTTGAAAAACGAAGGCGTATTATTGGAGTTGGCTTTGACTCAATATGGAATAAAAAAGTTGATTGAAAAGGGGTTTACCCCGTATATGACTCCGGATTTGGCAAAGAATACAATATTGGAAGGAATCGGTTTTAATCCTAGGGGAGATGAAACAAATATTTATTCAATAGAGAACACGGATTTGTGTTTGGTTGGAACGGCCGAAATAACTCTTGGAGGATTATATTTTAACAAGCTGTTAAAAGAAGGGGATCTTCCGGTAAAGATGGTAGGATTTAGCCATTGTTTTAGAACGGAAGCCGGAGCGGCGGGACAGGCGACTAAAGGGTTATATCGGGTGCATCAGTTTAGTAAAATTGAGATGTTTATTATTTGTAAACCGGAAGATTCGGACAATATGCTTGAATTTCTACGAAGTACTGAAGAAGAGATATATCAAGAATTAGGAATACCATACAGAGTTCTAGACGTTGCGTCGGGCGATCTTGGCAATCCTGCGTATAAGAAATATGACTTGGAAGCATGGATGCCGGGAAGAAACGATTATGGAGAGATAACTTCGACTTCAAATTGTACCGATTTCCAATCGAGAAGATTAAACGTCAAATATAAAAATGCAGAAGGTAAAAATATTTTTGCTCACATGTTAAATGGGACTGTTATAGCCGTTCCAAGGGTTATTATTTCAATTTTGGAAAATTTCCAGAATGAAGACGGGTCTATTGATATACCAAAAGTATTAATACCGTATATGGGTAAAGAAAAAATTATAAAAAATAAATTATGAATAAAAAAGAACAATTAGAATCGCTGTATTTAGAAATTAAAAATTGCTCCAACTGTAAGCTGTTTAGCGCTAGAAAAAATCTTGTTTTTGGAACGGGGAATTCCGACGCCGATATTATGTTTATAGGAGAAGGACCCGGGAAACAAGAGGATTTGAGAGGAGAACCGTTCATAGGTCCGGCCGGAGAATTATTAACTGCTATAATTGAAAAAGGAATGCTTCTGCAAAGGAAAGACGTTTATATTGCTAACGTAGTTAAATGCAGACCGACAATAGATCAAAGAGGCGAGAGAGACAGACCGCCGGATAAAGAAGAGACTGCGGCATGCGGGTGGATACTAAAAAAACAAATAGAAATTATAGCCCCAAAAGTTATTATTACTTTAGGTAATCCGGCGACAAAATTTTTATTAAATATAAACGAAGGGATAACAAAGGTAAGAGGAAACTTTTTTAATTATAACGGTATAAATGTGATGCCGACTTACCACCCTTCCTATATATTGAGAAACGGAGGAGCTAATTCTCCTTTAAAAAGAGACGTTTGGGAAGATATAAAAAAAGTATTAAATTTTCTATCATAAATTCTGATTGCTAAATGGTTAAAATTTATTTATTAATAAATTCTTTGTTATTTTTTATTTGACTTTTATTTAGAATGATATATATTGGAATCAAAATTTAAGGAGGTATATTTATGGCGAAATATTCAATAACAAGCGCTTTACTTCTTAAATTATGGTTATGGCGGTTTTTAGTAATTAATTAATAAACTGCCGTTTTTATATATCTAAGAGCCGACGGTTTATTAATTCCGTCGGCTTTTTTTTAACGCTATCATATTTTAAGATATAATTTTAAGGGAGTGAAAAAATATGTTTGATTTAAACCAAACGACTTCGTCAAAGGCTAGGATATTTACAAAAATAGTTAGCGCCGACAGATTAACCCCTGTAAAAATATTAGAACAAATGAGCGCTACGGCGTTATTGGAGACGGCTTATGCAGAAACTGGTAAAGGCAAGTATTCGATAATAATGTTAAAAGAAGCCTTTACAATATATAAAAAGGAAAGCAATTATTATTTATTAAATCCTAACGGAAAAAAGTATTCGCTTAAAGGCCGGAAGAAATTTTTAGAAATTTTATCAGAATTTAGAAACAGAGCTCCGTCCGACGATAAATTATACGACTATCCTATACCATACGGCGGAGTGGGGTATTTAGGGTTTGAATTCTTCGAAGAAATAGAGGATATCAAATTTCGTCATGAGAAAGACGATAGGAATTTATATGATTCTGCTTTTATGTTTGGTAGGAATTTTCTAATTTTTGATCATCTTCACGATACTATACTTATAGTTTCCATGTATTATTCAGGAGAAATAGAAGATATAAATTTGGAAAATGAAGCGAAGGAAATAAAAATTGAACTAAAAAAAATATCGGACGGAGCTTATCCGGATTCCTTATACAAGAAGAAAAAAGCGGTAATTATTAATCGCTCTGATAACAAAGAAGAATTCATGGAGAAAGTTAAATACGTAAAGGATGAAATTTATAAAGGTAATTTATTTCAATGCGTTATTTCAAGAAGAGTCGAGATTGAAACGAATATTTCGCCAATTGAAGCTTATAGAAATTTGAGAATGAGGAATCCTTCTCCTTATATGTTTTATATAAATTTTAAAACTTTTCAATTATATGGGGCGTCGCCTGAAGTTATGGTTCAAGTCAAGAGAGACAAAGTAATAGTTAGGCCTATTGCGGGCACCAGGAAAAGAGGCGATAATTTGGCTGAGGATAACAAGCTAGAAGAAGAGCTTAAATCTGATGCAAAAGAACTAGCCGAGCATCTAATGTTAGTGGATCTTGGGCGCAACGACGTTGGAAAAATATCTATTGGAGGTAGCGTTAAAGTTGTCGAAGAGATGATTGTAGAAAAATATTCAAACGTTATGCATCTTGTAAGCGAAGTACAAGGGGATATTGATAAAACAAAATATTCAGTCGAAGATGCGATAATTTCAACTTTTCCCGCCGGTACGGTTTCCGGAGCTCCAAAGATACAGGCAATAAAAACAATAGATTTTTTAGAGGAAAAAAGAAGAGGGCCGTATGCGGGGCTTGTGGGATATTTTGAGGGAAATAATAGTTTTGATAGTTGTATAGCTATCAGAAGCGCTATACATATAGGCGCCAAAATATACTTGCAAGCGGGAGCCGGTATAGTTTACGACTCCGTTCCTGAAAAAGAATACGAAGAGACGGAGCATAAAATGTTAGCTTTATTGTTGTCACTCGGGATTAGCGATAGCGAAATTAAAGATATTAGAGGGGGTAATTAAAATGATTTTAATCTTAGATAATTATGATTCTTTTACCTATAATTTATATCAAATATTTTTAAAATATAATTATCCTATAAAAGTTGTCAGATCCGATAAAATTTCAATAGATGAAATTGAAAAAATTAAGCCATCGTATATTATTTTATCGCCAGGACCGGGAACGCCTTATGAAGCCGGAATATGTATAGAAGTCGTTCAAAAATTAAAAGATAAATACCCAATATTAGGTATATGTTTAGGACATCAAGCAATTTTAGCGGCTTTTGGAACTCCTATTGTAAACGCTTCTAGAATTGTTCATGGGAAAGTAGAAAAAATAATACATAACGGTATAGGGATATTCAGAAATATCCAAAACGATACAAAAGCGACTCGCTACCATTCGCTTGTAGGAAAAGAAAAAGATATCCCCGAATGCTTCAATATTTCTGCAAGGAGCGAGGATGGCGAGGTTATGGCGGTTGAGCATAAAGAATGCCAATTGGTAGGACTTCAATTTCATCCGGAATCTATAGGAACAAAAGACGGCGAAAAAATGATAATGAATTTTCTTCACTATCGTCGCGAAAATGTTTCTATTAAAGAATATATGAATAAAGCGGTAGAGCTTCGAGATTTCACATTTAAAGAATCTTACGATATTATGGATGAATTAACCGAAGGCAATATGACTGAAGCCCAAATAGGATCGTTATTAACCTCCTTAGCGATAAAAAATGTTACAAAAGAGGAGCTCGCCGGTTTTGCTTCGATCTTGAAGAAAAAAGCGATATCATTTCCAAAACCGGAGGGGAATGAGAAAAGACTGGATACTTGCGGAACAGGGGGATCGAAAGGCGCTAAAACATTTAATATTTCTTCAATATCTTCCATTATATGCGCATCATGCGGAGCGAATATCGTTAAGCATGGAAACAGAGCGGTTACTTCAAAATCAGGAAGCGCAGATTTGTTGGAAGCTCTCGGAATAAACGTTGAAATGCCGATTGAAAAAAGTATCGAAATGTATAAAAAATTTAAGTACACATTTTTATACGCAAGAAAGTATCACAACGCTATGAGATTTGCCGCGCCGGCTCGAGCCGCCGTCGGATTTAAAACCGTTTTTAATTTTATCGGGCCTTTGGCGAATCCGGCGTACGCTACTCATCAAACAATGGGGGTTAGCGATTATAAAATGACGGAAAAAATTTGCGAAGCTCTTAATATATTAGGATTGAAAAGAGCGATGGTAGTTAGCGGGCTTGACGGATTGGACGAGATATCCTTAATCGCAAATACAAAAATAACAGAATTGAACGACGGTTGGATCAAAACATACGAATTTGATCCTGAAGAAATTGGTATAAAGAAAACGACGTACGATCAATTAGTCGGCGGCGGGATAGAAGAAAATAAACGAATTGCATTGGATATACTAAATGGTAAAGAATCTCCCAGATCCGATATTGTGTTTTTAAACGCAGGAGCCGGATTGTATACATACGGAATTGCCAAAACCATCAAGGAAGGATATGATATTGCAAGAACTGCCGCTAAAGAGAGCAAGGCTATCGATTTGTTGAATAAATTATCCTCTTTTAAATAGGTAAATATATGGAAGATATACTAAATAGAATTGTAGCAATAAGAAAAGAAAAAATAGCTAAATTAGGATATAATTTAGGCGTAGATATTCCGGAAAATAGATTATCTCCTGTTAATATACCGGCATTCGGAAAAGGGATAATTATTACTGAAATTAAACGCGGTTCTCCTTCCGAAGGAAAAATGAAAGATATAATTAATGTCGAAGAATATGCGGAAAAGTATATAAATGCCGGAACCGATTGTATTTCCATATTAACGGAAGAGGATTTTTTTTTGGGTCGCATTGAAGACTTGATAAGAGTAAGAACGAAATTCCCTAGAATCCCCATATTAAGAAAAGATTTTTTGTTATACCCGGAAGAAGTAGAAATATCGTACAGAATGGGGGCGGATTTAATTTTATTGATTGCTTCTATACTTAATTTTGATGTTTTAGAAACAATGATTAAAGAAGCGGAAAAATTCGGAATGCTTCCTATAGTTGAAATTCACAATGAAGAAGAGTATAAAAAAATTTCTTCTTTAAAACTCAAATTAATCGGAGTAAATTCCAGAAATCTAAAAGATTTTAAAATTGATACAAATTATCCGATAGGTTTAAGATCTCATATTAAAAACTCAGAATTTACTGTTTTCGAGTCTGGTATAAAAACATATTCAGACGCTTTTTTTGCCGGATGCGGCGGTTATGACGCTATTTTGGTTGGGACAAGTATTATAAAAGGAGACTCTGTTAGCGAGAAAATCAAAGAATTGAAATCGGGGCTTATAAATGGCATTAATAACAGATCGAAGTTTTATAATGTCATATTTGATAAAATATATTTTGGAAAAAAAATAGTTGTGAAGATATGCGGAATAACAAATTTAAAGGACGCTGAATTTGCAGTAGAAAAAGGAGCTGATATAATTGGTTTTGTTTTCGCCGAAAGCCCCAGAAGAATATCGGTTGAAAACGCGAAAATAATTGCCGAAACTATCGGCGAAAAGGCGTTAAAAGTCGGCGTTGTCGTTAACAACGATATTGATAAGGTTGTCGAGGGGGTACGCGAAGGATGGCTAGACGCCATACAGTTTCATGGAGATACAAGCGAAGAAGATTGTTTGTCGTATAAAGTGTGTTGGTATAGAGCGATAAGAGTAAAAGATCGCAAGGATTTTGAAAAAGAATTTTGCTGTCCTATTACTCTTTACGATGCGTATTCTGAAAAAGAATACGGCGGATCAGGTATATTAATTAATGATGAGAAATTATTGTACGCAAATGAACGTAATATTCCGCTATATATCGCTGGCGGAATAAACAGCGCAAACGTTTTGGACGTAATAAAAAAATATAAGCCGCTTATGATAGACGTATCGTCGGGATTGGAATCTTGCGCGGGAGAAAAAGATTTAAAAAAATTAGAAGAGTTCTTCAATATTTTGAATAATTTTTAGATACATCAAGAATAAAAAAAAATTATTAAATTTATTAAAAAGTATAAAAATTATTTGCAAATTTTTTAGATATATTGTAATATAAATTTGTTATGAAATCGGAAAAAAGAAAATTTACAAGAATTAGAGAGACTATTCAAATTAAATATGAAATTATTGATAGTTCTTCTAAAATCCTACAGACTTCTTATACTCAAGATATTAGCGCTGGAGGTTTTTTAATTAGGGTGAACGCGCCTTTACCTATAGATAGTATCCTAAAGTTAAAATTCTTTATTAAAGACGGCCCCGAGTTTATTCCGGCAGAAGCCAGAGTTATCAGGATAGATGAAATAGCCGCCGGAAAAGTATACGAGGCTGGGATTGAATTGATTAATGTAGATAAAAAAGATATTGAATTATTAACGCATTATGTTACAAAAAAAACGACTTAAGAATTTCTAAGAGAGGTTATATGGAGTTATTTAAAAACGTTAAAAATGGGTTTATTGAAATGATTTTCGGTCCAAGATGGACGTATATTGCAACGGTAAGAACTTTTTTACAAAATTTCCTTTCAATAACATTGGCGGATAATAAATGGGCGGACGTTATTTCTATGGCGGCGAGCGAACTTCTTGAAAATGCCGTAAAATACGCTTCCGACGAAGGAACAAAGATTTCGGTAGAGCATAAAAAAGATGAAAATAAGTTATTTTTACATGTAGAAAATTTTTCATCAAAAGAAAATATTAAAGTATTATTAAACGAATTGGATAAAATAAATAGCGGAGAACCTCAAGAAGTATATTTGATGAAGATGCAAGAAGCCGCATTAAGAACAGACGGCGGAAGTCAGTTAGGATTAGCCAGAATAAGATATGAAAGCGACGCTTTTATCAAGGTTGACGTTGATAATGATTTGGTAAAAGTAACGGTAATATTTGACTTAAAACAGTAAAAATTTAAGGAGTTAATATGAATAGTTTTGGAATTGATAATGTTATAACAGAAAAAGCAACCGTAGAGTTGTCAGATATTTCTAACGGAATGAAAGTAACTTTTAGCGGCGATATCGACGTTCAAAATCCTGAACCTATATTTGTTCCATTTTTTGAACAAATACATAATAAAGTTTTAGAAAACAGTATTAAATATGTTGAGTTGGATTTTAGCAAATTAACATTTTTAAATTCCAGCGGTATTAAAACTCTAATTAAGTGGATAACTAAGGTAACTCCTTTACCTATTGAAAAAAAATACAGATTTAAAATTGTCGCTAATTCAGAAATAACGTGGCAGGAAACTTCCTTAAAAATGTTGTCTATGCTAGCTCCGGGACTGATAGAGATTCAGATTAAGTAAAATACCGGTTTAAGAATATTTCTTTTTCCATATATTATTTATTTTACTCTTTTTTTATTTAGCGATAATGCGAGTTGACAATGGAAAGAAAAAGAATACTAAGAATAAAAGTTATTATTACTGGAATTTTTATAGTAGCTTTGCTTTGTATTTTTTCTATTCTATTGTATTCAAATCTTATAGTTTATTCTCAACAAAACAAAAAAATATTTTTAGACAATTTTTTTTCAAACGGGAAAAAAGATAATTTAACCTATCAAATAAAAAGTAACAATGCTAAAGAAACTATAGTCTATAAAATGGAAATCCCCAAAAAAGAATTTGATAGGATTGACTCTGAATATTACAAAATAGTAATGTATAGAATAGCGAGCCATTGGTATAAAGTTTATTTTAACGGTATATTAATTGGCTCGGTCGGTAATTTAGAGAACGACTCTAGTATTGTCTGGAATACAATTAGTTTTTTTGATATTGATAAAAACTTGATAAAAGACAATAATGAAATAACAATAGTAATATATTATACATACGAGATAGGAGCTCTTTCCTTTCCTCCAATAATAACAAATATAAAAGAAGCAAACAAACTAATGAATTGGTTTAATTTTGTTTTGGCAAACATTTATATAATAGCAATAGGAATAATGTGGTTTAGTTTTTTATTGTTGATAATATTGTCAAATTTGATGAAGAATTCAAAAAAGGAATATTTATATTATTCTTTAGCGACGTTGTTTTTTTCTTTTTATATTTTTGACAACATTTTGATATACGATATGATGTTATCGACTATTATTTTTAAGAAAATAATATTTTCATGTTTATATTTATCTGTTTCTTTTGTGTCTCTTGCTATATATAAAGAATTTAAAGGGAGAATTAATTTAATTTCAATTATTTTAATATTATCCAGTATCCTAATTATTGTATTTTTTTCAAATAATATGGTGTTATTAAAAAAAATGACTAGCATATTTAATATTTTAATAATACTTAATATTTTGGGTTGGATATATTCAACGTTTAAAAACCTTAAAACTTCTAACGACGCTAAAGTAATTTTTACGTCCAGTATTTTCTTAATATTAGTAACGACTTACGATGTTTTTTTTATGGCCTTGGGAAAGACAGGAATTTATAATACTATCAGCACAAATATTTTAGGATCTATATTTTTCTCATTAATTGTGATAGTATTGGTTGTTTTTGATTATATCGAGCTTTATAGTAAAATGTCTTGGGAAAAAGAAAGAGCAGACCTTTTTTATGAGAAATCTTCGCGCGACGCTTTAACCGGTATATATAATCGTCAATATGTTGAAACATTTATCGAGAATTCGACGCCTCCTTTTTCTTTATTAATGATTGATACTGATCATTTTAAAGAAATTAACGATACATATGGGCATCTGGTTGGCGATGAAATAATTAAATACATCGCTAGAGAATCTGTTAATAATGTAAGAAGCGAAGACGTCGTTGGAAGGTGGGGCGGCGACGAATTTGTAATAGTTTTTAAACAACGCGAAAAGGACAATTCTCTTTATGTGGCCGAGAAAGTCAGAAACGCTATAAAAAAACCTTATTCGATTGACGGATTGAATTTTAATATTACTTTATCGATGGGATTGTATACGGCGGAAAATAAAGAAGAAAATAAGATAATATTTAAAAAAGCCGACGACGCTTTGTACGTATCAAAAGAGAACGGAAGGGATAGAATAACTGTCTGGGAAGAGCGTATCTCGTCAATTTAGATTAAAGATAAATTGATATTTTTCTAGATAAATAATTTCAGTATTATATATTTTGCTATATCCTATTTCCGGTATTTCTACTTTTATATCAAATTTCCCGGGATGCAAAATAATCTCGTGTTTTTCGCTCTTTTTTATATTTAATTTTTGAACGTTTATTGTTTCTATCGTTATTAAAATATCGAATTTTGAATCATTTTGAATTATTAATAAATTTGGATTTATTAAACTGCATGATAAGAATAGAGTTATTAGTAATATGTACCGTATTAGTTTCATAAATTACTCCTTGACTAAATATTTGATTGACAAAAAATAGTATAAAGCTTTATTATATATAACAACTAAAACATAAAAACGATATACAAAAATTTAAAAAATATGTTGATAGATATGCATAATCACACAAAAAAATATTCTTCGTGCTCTCATATTTCGTTAAACGATTTGATAAAACAATATATAAAGAGCGGTATTGACGGAATTTGTATAACTGATCATAATTATCTGTGGAATGATAAAGAAAAAAATGGTCTTAAAAAAAGATATGAGGATAAAATAAAAATATTTTTTGGTATGGAAATAGACGTAGATATCGGTCATGTTCTTGTTTTTTCATATAAAGATCAGGAAATATATGAAAATTTAAAGTATATTCCAATTGATTTATTGTATAATAAAATTAATCTCGAAACTACCGCTTTGATTTGGGCTCATCCTTTAAGATGGCGGGATAAAAACGATAACGTTTTTAATGAAAGCGTTATTAAGAAATTTGACGCTATAGAGTTGTTAAACGGTAATTGCGACGAAGATACCATGAAGAATACTAAAGAATTATTTGATAAATACAATTGCAAATTTGTTGGTGGTAGCGATACGCACTCGATTGAAATGGCTGTAAAATATGGAACGGAATTTGATGATAGTATAAATAATCAAAAAGATTTGGTTTATTCAATAAAATATGGAAAGTTTAAACCAATAAAACTTAAAAATTTATAAAAAGTTGAATTGAAAAAAGGGAAGCGATGAAAATTATTTTATTTTCAATTATGTTATTATTAACGCTAGGATGCGGTAGAGAAACGCGCCAGAATTTTACAATTAGCGAAAATGAAAGAATTTACAATATCAATTACGACTACAAAGAAAACGATCCTAAAAATATTACAGACATTATAATCGGCGTAGAAAATTTTCCAAACACTTTTAATCCGTTTAAAGCGTATACATATACGGAAAGAATTCTTGTCTCAAGCTTATATTCTACGCTTTTTTCGATAGATCCCAAAACAAAAACTACCATTCCAAATTTAGTTAAACGATATGAAATATCCGACGATGGGCTTAATTATCGTCTAGAAATATTAGATAATATAAAATTTAGCGATGGTTCAAAATTATCGGTTTCCGACATAAGAAAATCTTTTTCATTATTAGAATCTTATTTAAAAAACGCCGAGTTATATAACAGTTTTTATATTCTCAACAAAACTGTTAATTTTAATTTAATAGACGAGTATAGTTTTGAATTATCTATTGACATTCCAAATTCTAATTTACTATATGCCTTGTCGAAGTTTCCAATATTAAAAGAGAAAGAGATAGAAAATATTAAATCCTATGAAGATTTTATCGTTTTGTGGTCAAAGAATAATCCTCCAACCGGGAGCGGGCCGTTTAAAATAGAGAAAATAACCAAAAAGGATATAACGTTATCAAGAAATCCACATTATTTTAAAAAGAATATAAACGATTTGCAGTATCCATATTCCGATAAAGTTCTCCTTAAAACTTATGAGAGTAAAAACAAAATGATAATAGGTTTTACAAATATGGAATGCGATATAATAAAAATATCAGGTAATGAAGATTTTTATAATTTATACAAATATTTTGAAAACAATGAATTTGTTAAAATTATTTCTACGGGATATAGCGAAAATAAAATAATCGCAACTTACAATTGTATGAACGGTTCTATAAATGATATGAAAGACATATTATTAAGAGGAAAAGTATCAAATATTATAGATCGTTCGCTAAAAAATAAATATACGATATTAAATACTATTATAGATAATAAGAAAAATGAGCCGCCCGATTATAATAAATTTAAAGATATTAATTACGACGGTTATATAGAAGATAATAATATGAAAAATTTGTCGTTAAACTTAGTTGCGTATGAAGAAAATGAAAATATTAAGAAAATCGCTCAAGACATAAAAATTGAATTGTTAAAAGAGGGGTTTAATATAAATTTAGAAATATACCCCTTTTATAAATTCATTGAGAAAATTTATTACGAAAAAGATTTTGATATCGCATTGATAAATTGTAAATTTAGTAATAATATGGAAGATTATTATTCATTATTATCTAAATCAGATTTTTCATTTTACACTTTTTTTGATAATAGTTCCGATACGAATGCAAAAAATAAATTATTGGGCGATCTTTTAATAACAAACAAAAAAGAGAAACAAGAAAAAATAAAAAAAAGTATTGTAGAGATAATATTAAAA
>JAGOCL010000219.1 GCA_017998755.1 Spirochaetota bacterium
ATATACTATAATTAAATTGGGTAGGACTTATTAATTATAATTGGCGGTTGTCTCTATAAGCGCCGATTATTTTTTTTGCTTGGAACATTAGTTGATTTTTTTTAAATATTAGGAGGAGATGATGTTTGTTTTCAAGAATTTTGTAAGGATTTTAGTTTTAATACTATTGATTGCGGCTCAATTTTCTTTGTACGCTCAGAAAGACGCTACGGCCGATATTAAATCTTTTAAAAAAGAAGCCGAAGCTGAGAAGAAAAAAGTTGCCGAGATGGAATTAAAAAAACAGAATAAGGCAAAAAATGAAGACGCGATTAAAGCGAGAGCTGAAAAGGAGAAGATAAAAAAACTTCAGGACGACTTAAAAAAAATCAACGGCGATATTAAAAAACAAAATCTTTATATAAAAAACGCCAACAAGAATATCGCTAAGATTAATGTCGATATGATCAATCAGAATAAAAAAGAGGAACTTGTTAAGCTCTCTGAAAAAAAAGATCTTGAAGCAAAAAAAATTATAACTTGTAATGAGAAAATTAAAGATTTACAAACTGAGGCAAAAAAGATTAATACCGAACTTGAAAGTATTAAAGACGAGTATGAGATTGCCGACGGGACTCTTAATTGGAGCAAGGATTATAATATTTCAAATAAAAGCAAATACGGCAACGGTAAATGGAGCGTTCATGTAAAAGCTCGGGACGATAGAGATAATTACAGCTCTGAAGTTGGGATTAACGTTATAATCGATCCCAAGTCGGATATACCGTTTGTAAACGTAATTAATCCGACATCTAACGCAAGGATTCCCGGTAGTCTTAAAATAGTCGGAACGGCTTACGACGACGACGCGGTTGACAGAGTAGAGATAGTCGTCGACAACGAGAAGGAAAAAAGAACCGCCGAGGGGACGGATTTCTGGTCGTACGATCTTGATACTTTAATGATGAAAGACGGGTATCATTTCTTTAGAGTAAAAGTTTACGATATAAACGGTATTCCGAGCAAAGAGGTACAGGTGCCGTTTCAACTCGACAGAAGGACTCCATTAGTCGAGATTAACACTATCAAGTCCGGAGCGGTCGTATCGGGAAAAATGAATGTCGGCGGTATAGCGAGCGACGATAACGGAATTGTTAGCGTTGAATACTCCGTAGACGATAGAGACACTTTTACAAGAATTGGGCTGGTCAAGAATTTAGCTAAAAATCAGGTAAAAGTTCAATGGAGCGTCGGTATTGATTCGGGCGTTCTTGCAGACGGTACGCAGACGGTCTGGATAAGGTCTACCGACAAAACCGGCTCGATCGGTTATTCTCCTTTAACAATTATCGTCGACCACAAAAAGCCGGATATATGGTTTGATTTTCCGAGGGATAAAGATCAAGTTGACGGTAAGTTTACGGCGTTTGGATACGCTTACGATAACGTAGATATAAAAGGGGTAGATATAACTATAACCGGAGCCGGATTGGACGGTAAACCTGTCCCCGTAACGCTTTTACCGGGTAATCCGTTTTGGAGTTACCCCGTAGATTTGTCTAAAGGCAAGTCCGGATCGTATAAATTAACCGCCGTAGTTACCGACGTATCGGGTAATAAAACGGTTAGCGACGTAACGGTATCTTTAGACGAAAAACTCGACAAACCCAAATTGAGTTTGAAGAGTATCGCAAACGACGATAGGATTTCAAATTCGTTGCCTCTTTTTGGCGACGTATCGGACGACGACGAGGTAAAAGAAGTTATTGTTACGATAACAAAAGATCAAGCAAAAACGTCGTCGTTCCAACAAAACATACCGGCAAAATATAACTTTTCGTTCGACGCAGACGTTTCGGATACAGCTAAATTTGCCGACGGGAAATATAAAGTCGAGTTAGTTCCGGTAGATATAAACAATACGAAAGGGGACGCTGTTTTGATAGATTTCTGGATAGACAGAAGCTACCCTGAATTTGATAACGAGTTTATCAATAAGAATATTGCCGGTAAATATTTTAAGAAAATTGTTGAAGTTGCCAATATTCAAGTAAAAAAGAGCGGAGCTCTTAAATCGGTTAAATATACAATTTCTGATCCGGTTAACGATCAGATTTTGGTAAAGAGTAAAGAGCTTAAATTTAATCCTTCTAAAAAAAGCGGATATTACGATATCGAAGCGATCAAGGAAGATTTTACTAAAGACGCTAAATTTACCGACAAATTAGCCGTTATCAATCTTACCGCGACGGACTTTGTTAATCGCTCTTCCAACTTATCGATTCCGATAATTATCGACATGAAAGAACCGGTTATAAAATCGCCGGTTATAGACGCGAAGAAAGGAATGATGAAAGATGAAAGTATCGTCGTTAGCGATAACTTATTACTAAAAACGGTAAAAATTGATATTTCTTCAACCGACAAAACTTTTAAGCCGATAACGGGCGCTTCTTTAGTCGTCGGCGAGGATAAAGAATATATACTTAAAGTAAAAACGGCCGACGGCAAGGGTATAGCCGAATATACAGTTAATATAACGGCGACGGACGTCTCTGGATTAGAGACGAAATTGCCAAATTTTAAAGTATCTTTTAAAGAAACTAAGTCGGTTTCGTTGAAATTAACGGTAAGCGTAAACAAGAAAGATACTTTGATAACTTACGCCGATCCCAAAATTTTGATAACAAAAGAGACTGTCGGCTATGATGAAATTAATAGATCGATTTACGGATTAGTTCCCGAAGGTTATTCGGAAGTAACTCTTTCAGGCGGGGCTTTGAACGTAACGGGAACATTGTTGAACTCTGATTTTGGCCTCTATAATTTTGATATTGGAGGCGAAGCAAATAAATCCGGTTTGACGCCCGGCGTTAATAAGATAACTATAAACGGTATGAAGGATGGAGCGGCTAATTCTTTATTAAACTTAAATATTGTGAACGATAGCGCCGACCCCAAAGGTCTGACTTTATGGCCGCCGTCTTATATGTCTTTTAACCAGAATATCTTTATATACGGAGTTGCGAGCGACGATACGGGAGAAGTTAAAATTCAGTATAGCGTAGATTCGGAAGACGCTTACAGCGATATATCTTTTGAATCCGTATCAAATTTGAAGAATTATAAGGTTCCCGATATTGATCCTTTAAAAAGAACTCAAATTATAGGATTAAGCGATTATGTTGCAAATAATAATTTGCCGGTCGATCAGTTGAATGATAAATTATTTAAAATTGATCTGGCTATGCTCGATCTCAATATGAAAGAGGGCGAGCATACTATTCGTATAAAGATTACGGATAACGCGGGTAAAACTACTATTAAAAAAGTAGTAACTATATTTGATAAAACGCCTCCAAGCCTCAATCTGTGGAGTCAAGCGCCTAAAAAGGTAGAAATTAACGATTTTAAAGATAATATTCTAAAAAATATAAAAAATGTTAAAGATAAGGAGTTTTTTGAAAAATATTATAAGATTAATAGCTCGAATACCTTTTACGTACTTGAAGAGAAATTGACCGACGATGAAAGATTTAAGATTTTAGACATAATAAACAAGACGGGATATAATTTTGTAGAGACGGTAAACGGACAGATAACTTTAAGAGGAGATTCGTCGGATAATAATAGTCTTACAAACGTAGTCGTTATGCATAACGGCGCGGAGAATGTAGCAAAAGGGAAGTATTTGTGGGAAGCTCTTTATAATCTTAACGAACTGAAAGGGGTAAATTTTGATTCTGTCGAGTCTATTCCTCATAAGATCGATCTTTTTGCCATTGATAAGGCGGGTAATAAAAAATTCGCTTCTAAAGACGTATTAATCGATACTTCGACAGACGTTCCTGAAATATTTATAAACAGTCCCGCCGTTGCCGGACAAAGGTTTACCGATTTTGTGGATCTTGGCGGTATAGCGCTAGACGACGACGGAGTGGATTACGTGCAATTCCGTATTGATTTTGGCGATCCGGGTAGCGTTTTAGATACGGTAAAGAAAGAAGAGGTACAATGGGAAAGAATAGATATGACCAAAGGCAATCCTAATTGGTTTAAAAAGATTTCAAAAGACGCTATATCCCCCGGTAAGCATGTTCTCGAGGTACAAGCGATCGATATGTACGGCGCTTTGAGTAAGATCAAATCAGTTACGTTTCACATTGATAACGAGAATCCTCAGATAAGAATATTAAGTCCAAATAACGGCGAATATTTGAGAGGCGAAACAGTTATAAACGGAAGGGCGTCGGATCCTAACGATATTGAGACGGTAGAGATAAGCACCAATTACGGTTGGACTTTTTCCAGAGCGGAAGGTACGACAAGTTGGAAATATTATTTTGATTCCAGATCCGTACCCGACGGACCGTTGAGAGCGCTTATAAAAGTCAAAGATCAAGCCGGTAGCGAATCTTTCTCATTTGCGTTATACAACATCGACAACACTCCTCCGGAGATAGATATTCTTATGCCTAAAGACGGCATGACTTTAAATAATAAATACAGGATTGTCGGTCGAGCTAAGGATAATATAAAGATAGATTCGGTCAAGCTTTACGTCGACGGAAACGTTGAGAGTAAAAACGTTATATACGGAACGGAAACCGAAGGACAGGACGAAGGATATTTTGAGACCGAAGGGGATAATAAAGCGTGGTATTTTGATTTGGATACGAGATATTTGGAATTTAAAGATAAATACCAATTGATTGCCAGAGTTAGAGATTTTGCCGGAAACGTTTCAGAAAAATCGTTAAACTTTACAATCAATCCCGTTTCGGATCTTCCTAAGCTGGTTTTGGATCAGCCGCAACCGGGACAACATTTAACGGGACAAACGATAGATTTCTTCGGCACGTCTTGGGACGACGACGGCGTTGACAAAGTTTTGGTTAAAGTTGACGACGGCGATTTTATAGAGGCGAGAGGATCGGAATTGTGGAATTTCTCATTATCGACGGTCGGGCTTGAACCGGGAGAACATAAAATATTTGTCGTCGCGTATGAAAAACCCACGGCTGAAAATGAAAAACAAAAAACAATATCTTTGTCGCGACAGTTTTATTTTGACGAATTTGGACCTGTAATAGAGGTAAAAAGCCATATAAACGGAGCGCCTATGGAGCATAGACCGTGGCTTATGGGT
>JAGOCL010000220.1 GCA_017998755.1 Spirochaetota bacterium
CAACAGTGTAGGATGATATTGGGGTATATATATTATAAAAATATGGAATTTAAGAGAGCCGAGCGCGAATTTCTTGAAGTTATGAAGTCAAACTTGAATATTTTGCAAGTAAACGCCGCTTTATCGGCGATTTATTACAAACTCGGCGATAAGGATAAAGCGATCCAATTCGCCGAAAAAGCGTTTGAGTACGATCCTTACAATTTAAACGCTAAAAATAGTTACGGATATTTGCTGTGCGAATACGACATAGACGTTCCGAAAGGGCTTGAGATATTGCGCGAAGTTGTGAGAGTAAATCCGACAAACGCCGCTTATATCGACTCGCTTGGATGGGCGTATTATAAAAAAGGGGACGTCAAGGCGGCGATTGCAAGTTTAAAAAGAGCCATATCTATGTCTAACGGAAACGAAGAGATTAAAGAGCATTACGATATCGTTTTAGGTAAAAAATAAGGATAAGGGGAAAAATTTGAAAAATAGAGTATTATTGATTCTGATTTTATCGTTAAGTTTTTATTTATACTCCGAAAATGAGATAGATCTTCCTTACGAATATTCTCTGGACGAATTCCAAAAAGGGATAAGGGCGTATCATAATTGTTTGTATGAAATGGCGATCGTTAATTTTACAAAATCGCTTTCGTTTTACGATAACAACGATCTTTCGAGATACTATCTTGGAGACAGCTACCGAAAAGCGGGTTACGAGAGGAACGCTTTGTTTGAATGGAATTCTTTATTATCCAAAGGGTATAAAGAGAGAGAACTGAAAAGTAAAATCTCGCATTTGTACAATAAAAGGGGGATGATCGACGAGATTTTTGTGAACAAAGGCTACCTTCTTCGGGAGGATATAAAAGGATATATAGACGATAAATCCGATCCTCTTTTTATAAAACCGGCTCAGATAGCGGTAGACAAGAATAATCATTACTATATAACGTCTTTCTTAGACGGAAGAACGATAGAGCTTGACTCAAATCTAAACCTTATCAAAAATAATATATCCTTTACTCATAAAATCGAAAAACCTTACGGCGTCGCGGTGGATAACGACGGATACGTATATATTTCCGACTTCCAAAACGACGTCGTCGTTAAGTTTAACCAATTAGGTCTTGTCGAGAAGATCGTCGGATTTAAAGGTTCGGGAGAAGGGGGGCTGTTGGGGCCCAAATATCTGCTTTTCGACGACGAGAATTCGTTATACGTATCGGATAGCGGCAACAAGAGGATAAACAAGTACAAATCCAACGGCGATATTCTTTTTTCATTTGGCGCTAAAAAAGAATCCGACGGCGTTTTGGCTTCTCCAAACGGACTAATGTTTTATAAAAACTCGATTTACGTTTGCGATAGGGATAACGATAGGGTGGTTTGTTACGACAAGAGCGGTAATTATCAATTTTCTTTAGGCGAAGATAAACTTAATAAACCTTACGATATCGCCGTCGATAATTTGGGAAGAATGTTGATACTTTGCGAGAAAAATATTTGGGCGTACGAAGAAGACAACGGGCTATGGTACGTTATCGACGCTCTTGGCGACAGGCTTGAAAGAGGCGCGTCGATAAAAACAGACGTCAACAATAATATCTTAATTACCGATTACAATAGCTCGCGTTTATTTATTCTTTCTCAGGACAGGGATAGATATACGAATTTTAGCGTAAATATTGAAAGAGTTTTTTTCAATAACTTCCCCGAAGTTCATTTGGCCGTTTCCGTCGAGAAAGACGACTTTACCAATCCCGTCGGGATAAATTGGACAAATTTTACGTTGTATGAAAACGGCAGAATAGTACCGGTCGTCGGTTCGTCTTATACTCAAACGAGAGACGAGATTAACGACGTCGTAATAGTTCACGATAAAAATGAGGGCGCTAAAAAATACGCCTCGGATTTCAAGAATATTCTTGATAAGTGGTTTAGGAATAAAAAATCAGATACGTCTGTCTCATATATTTCTATCAGAGAAGACGACGCGACGATAGAAAACGAATTAAATTCTACAAGATTGTCGGTTATGGAGTCGCTTGATAATAAAGATTATACAAAAAAAACCGATAAAGGATACGGGATAAAGACTGCGATTTATTCGGCGATTGGCAGATTCTCAAAGAAATCAATAATTTTGGTAACTAATTCTAAAGAGACCGGTTGGGATTTTGAGAAATTCAAATTCGAAGATGCGATAACTCTTGCGAAAAACAGCGATATTGCGATATATATCGTCTCTTTTGAGGAGAATTCTTTATCGAACTTATACAGATATATGGCAAAAGAGACGGGCGGCGAGTATTTGAGGGCTTACCATACAAGCGATATTGAGAAATTGATTACAAAAATAGAGGAAAGGAAAGGTAAAGAGATCATATTGTCGTATAAATCGGGAGCGGTATCGAGATTCGGCGAAGAACCGATTAAGATTTATATGGATGTGGATTTTAACGGAGTAAACGGCTCGGCGGAGTCTATATATTATCCGCCAAAAATTAGATAAAACGGTAAATTAATTATAAAATATTTTCACTTTTTTTAGAATTTTTATTATTTTATAAAAATTGTTTGAAAAAAATCCAAATAAGATTTATTCTTTTATCATACGCTATAAGGCGTTGGAGTTAATAATGAGTAAAAAATTATCATTTATAGAAGAGGCGGAGTTTAAAGGATTCCAGTATAGGCCCAACGGCATACTCGGGAACGGTTTTTACGGCAACGGGGCTTTTATATCCTTATCCGATATGGAGAAGTTTTCAAAATCTTCGAGTTATCAAAACCAGTCTAAAAAAGAAGACGAGGTTATCATAAATACCGATTATTTTATAAAATGCGAGAAGAAAGACGATTATCTAACTAAAGATATTATCGAGCTGTTCCCTGAGATAAAAGAGCATCAGCTACATAATTTTTTAAACAAATATAAAGACGTCTTTTTATCTCAGAAATTGTTTACGATGGTAAACAAGAAAAGGATCTTTTCTAAGGAAGCTATCAAATTTATCTACACAAAACTGATAAAAAAAGAGGAGCCGCCTGTAAAAAAAAGAGGGAGGAGGGCGCATAAACAATGAAAATTATCGATATCGATAGGTTGAAGATACTTGACTCTCACATCTACTACATAAAAGAGTACGAGGGTTCGGCGGTATTAATGGATAACTTTATGAAAGTATGCAGGTCGGATATTAAATTTTCGATAGAATACAAGCCGGTCGGCGAACACGATATAAGAGTGTCGTTTTTTCAAGAAGAATCCAAACTCGAGAAACTTCTACCTAAATTGAAGGAGAAGATCTCAAAACTGGATCAGGACGGGATTTTATCCAATCTTCATAAAACTAAGTAATTATGGTATATTATTCAAATTCTGAAAGCGAGACTTGGGCTATAGGAAAGCTTATATCTGAAAAGATAAAGCAGGGGGATAAAATATTGCTAGACGGCGATATAGGAGCAGGTAAGTCGGTATTAGCTCGAGGTATAGCCGCCGGGCTTGGAGTTACCGAGCCGATGCCTTCGCCGACTTTCACTTTAGTAAACGAATACGATGCGAAATACAAGATATATCATTTTGATTTTTACCGGCTAAACGATCCCTACGAGTTGTACGAGATTGGTTTTGAGGATTACGTTTATTCTGAAGGGGTGTCGCTGATCGAATGGTATAGCAAAGGCGGCGAGCTTATTCCGAACGAATCTATATTGGTATCGATAAAAATCGAATCGGGTAATAAAAGGAAGATAGAAATAAATTGGACAAGGTAAATCTTTTAGCGTTTGATACATCCGACGCATATTTGAAACTAGCCGTATATATCGACGGTAAAACTTCTACTCTATCTGTCAATAACAATTCGAGGCACATTGAGAATCTTGTTCCGAGCGTAAAGAAGGCGTTGGAGGAGATCGGAGGCGCGGTTGTCGATATCCAAAAGATATTAGTATGCGTCGGCCCCGGTTCGTTTACGGGTATAAGAATAGGCATATCGACTGCAGAAGCTTTTGGATATTCGTTAAAAAAAGAAGTTTACGGTTTTTCGGTATTCGACGTTTATAACTATTTATATAAAGACGTTGACGGCGATACGGTCGTTGTTCCGGTAATCGACGCTAAGAAAAACAGGTATTATTGCTCGTTTTTACACGGCCGTTTGGATAATAAATTATTTGATATATCGAAAGAGGATATAGCGGATATGATCCTTAAAGAATATGCCGATAAGAAGGTAATTTTTGCGGGGAAAGATTTTAGCGCGATCGAGGCGTATATATCAAGCGCCGGTATACAATATGATTATAACCATAAAGAGAGTTATTCCGAACTGGAAATGTTGGGCTTCGCTTTTTATTTCTTGAAAGAGGGCGAACTTAAAGAGCCGGAACCGATATATCTGAGAAAAAGCGAAGCCGAGATCGCTTTGTTAAACCGCAATCTTGCGATGAAAAATGAAAAGGATAAAGTTTAAAATTCAATAGCTGTAACGTTTGTAAGACCGTATCTTGTTCGTTTAATATTTTTGACAATCGATTTGATCATCTTGAGTCCTCTTCCGGAAATCTCGTACTTTTCTTCGACGGATTTTGTCGATAATAAGCTGAATTCGTCAAAATTCCATTCGTTTCCTTGTTCGTAAGTTTTTATTGTTATTGTATCTTTAAAAAAAATCTCTAATATTATATTTTCATCAGGTTTGAGCTCTAAACTGTGAATAATGAGATTATTTAGTAGCTCGTTGGCGACAAGTTCGACCTTTAGCCCCAAATCGACGTTTTCCGTCCATTCAATAGCCAACGATTCGCATTTTGATCCGACGGCTCCGACGTTTCTGAGATCGGACTTTATAGAATACAGTTTTCTTTTATCCTTTTTTTTGAATAGATTTTTACAAAAAGAAATAATCGTAAAGTCGTCTTTGGAAATATCGAAATTCCGCCTTATCAATGTCTCTTTGATGAACTCCGGTAAAACGATTATATCGTTTGCGTCGGCGGAGCCGATTATCTCTTTTAGTCCGTCGAGTCCCAATTGGTTGTTTGATTTGCCGGAGCATTCGTATATCCCGTCGGTAAACATTAAATAAACGTTATCAGGCTCTAAAGCGACGGTTACTTCTTCAG
>JAGOCL010000221.1 GCA_017998755.1 Spirochaetota bacterium
AGTTTGGATAAAGTAGCTCAAATAAAAAAAACGGATTCTGTTCCATGGCTTATTACTTACGATAATTTTAAGAAACTTATTGCCGAGTCGGACGCGTCAGGCGATTCGACGATTATCAAAAATTCATATTTTGCTAATCCGGCGGCTAAATTGTACGTATTAAAACCCGGACTATCCAAAATTAAGCTCGAATCGCTTTATTCTACCTTAAGCGGCTATGAGACGGGTATTAGTCTGATTGATTACGAATCAAAAAAAGTCGCATACGAAAAGAACAATCCCGTTTTTTTACAAAAAGGGGGAATGTTAAGGCCGTTATCGCACTCGTTCTATTTTAGAACGGACGACGAATGGACGGGGTTTTCGACAATATTTTTGGGATACCGATTCGCTCCAAACGAGTATTTTAACTTTTCAATAGAGGGAGGCGTCGGTCTTCCGCAGTTATATATGGCCAATATTCTTCTACATTTCAAATTATTTGAAACCGAAAATAGAATTTTCTTTCTGGGGTTAAGAGCGCGATTTGGATATAAATATCAGCATACCGAAGATTTTATGAATATTCGGGACAAAGACGGCGTTAATCTCGGATATTTAGGGTTTGGAGATAAATATTTAACGATACAAGACAAACACAGTCTCTATTTCGCGACAGATCTTACCGCCGCTATCCGCTTTGGGAGACTGCAAGCTCAAAGCGTTTATTACACGATATTTCCAAAAGTTGATTTTAATTTGAGAACCGGCGACGCCGACGTTCTTTTTTCGCCCGTTATGATAGGCTACGAAGTCCGCTTCGGAAGATATATGGAGTGGAGCTTTGCCGTCGAAGGGGGGTACGCTTTTCCGCTTCCTTGGGGTAGTATCCCGGACGGAGAATGGATTAACTTCCCGTCGCTCGCCAACGTTAGCGTTAATTATTTTATACCGTATTCAGGTAATTCAATGTACAACAAATTAAAATAATTTTCAGGAAAATCAAAGTAAAACGTTGTCAAATTTGATAAAATGAATTATAACATTTATTTAATTAATAATTTAAGGAAATACTATGAAAAATATAAAAAATATTGGATCCGCCGAACTCAAAATTAACGGTAAGGTCCTTAATTTTCCTTTAACCGAAGGAACTATGGGGGAAAAAGCCATGGACGTCTCTGCATTGAGAAGAGAGACGGGGTTTGTTACTTACGACGTAGGGCTTGTGAACAGCGGTATTGCCACAAGCGATATAACTTTTGTCGACGGCGAAAAGGGCATACTTCTTCATAGAGGTTATAGAATAGAAGACTTAGCGGAAAACTGTATGTTTCTTGAAGTCGCGTACCTTCTCATTTTCAAAAAACTTCCGACAATAGACGAACGTAAATATTTCAGCAAACTAATGAATACGAATTCGATGATTCATGAAGATATCAAGAATTTTTTCTCGGCATATCCCGAACACGCTCACCCGATGGCTATATTGTCGGCGATGGTCGTCTCTCTCTCGTCTTTTTATCCGGAGATTTCAGATAATACGCAACAAGAACCTTTCCTTCAAACCGTTACGATGCTATTGTCAAAAATGCGAACGATCGCCGCTTTCTCCTATAAAAAATCTGTCGGGCAACCTTTTGTCTATCCTTCTCACAAATACAGATATTGCGAGAATTTTTTAAATATGATGTTTGCGTCGCCGGTTAACGATTATCAAATCGATCCGGTTCTGGAACGAGCGTTAAATATATTCCTTATCATACACGCCGATCATGAACAAAACTGTTCGACGACGGTAGTAAGAACCGTCGGGAGTTCGGGAGCAAATTTATACGCGTCGATATCGGCGGGTATTTGCGCGTTATGGGGACCTCTTCACGGCGGAGCCAATCAGGCGGTTATAGAAATGCTTGAAGAAATCTACAAGGGCGGCATGAAACCTCAAGAAGCGATAGAACTTGCAAAAAGAAAAGACTCTAAAATGCGGTTAATGGGCTTTGGACATAGAATTTACAAGACCTACGATCCTCGCGCAAAAATAGCCAAATCGACGTGCGAGACTCTACTTGAGCATCTTGGGATGAATAGCGATCCTCTATTAGATATAGCTATGGAACTTGAAGAAAGGGCGTTGAAGGATTCGTATTTTCAAGACAGAAATTTGTATCCTAACGTAGATTTTTATACCGGCATAGCGTACAGGGCTATGGGGATTCCTACCGATATGTTTACCGTTATGTTTGCTATCGGCCGTCTACCTGGATGGATCGCTCATTGGCTGGAGATGAAAACCGATCCCGATCAGAAACTTATGAGGCCCAGGCAAATATACGTAGGAGAGCCGTTGCGCGATTATGTTCCAATCGAAAAAAGATAAAATAAACTTGGAGATTGTATATGACTAAAAATTCCAAATCGTTAAAAACGTTAGTTTTTTCAGCGTCCTGCTTTTTCAGTTTCTTATCGACTGTTTCTATATTATATCTAAATTATCCGCATACTCGTATCAAAAATTTTGCTATATTTAGCGCTATCGTACTACCTCTGTTTATTATTATCTCTTATCTGGTAATTAGTAAAAGCTCTAAATATTTTGATTACGATTTTTCAGCAATACAAAATAAACCGGAAATATATAAGAAAAACCTCGTTATTCTTGGGGCTCTTCCATTAAAAATGTTAATTATTTTTTTATTATGTTCTATAGTTTTAATATCGTCCGCTAGCGCTTTTAGCGAATATATCGGGCTTCAGAAAAATATTCTCCTTATGCTTTTTTGTTATTTACTATCTTACGCGATGCTTATATCGGCGTTTATATATGTTTTAAGCGATCGGATGGTTACCGAGTATTTACTTAAGATGAAGCTAAACAACTATCCAAACGATTTGGAAGAAAACAGACAAATTCGAAAAATTTTCATTATTCCGACGTTTATAACGTTGATGTCGTTACTTTTCGCTTTCTCAAATATCTTCTTAATCGCAAACAGGCAAAACGATAGCGTCGCTAAATTAAGCTCGCTTAGCGTAATAATGATAGCCTTGGGAACTATATTTTATTGCGCTATCGTTATGTTACTTATTTATCTTTGGACCGGAGCGACGGGTTTAGTCTATAAAATGGTTCTTAATCAAATGAAACACATTCTTTCAAACGAAAAAGACCTCAGAGGTCGTATAGATATATGCTCCGTAGACGAACTGGCTTCTATCTCGGGTATGGTAAACGATTTCACTTCGGGATTAGCGTCAAACGTCGAGGAACTAAAGCTTGCGCAAAACAAACTCTACGACGTCGGAAATGAGTTAACTAGAAGCGCCGACGGCTCCGCTAAAGCCATCGAAAAAATTACTTCAAAAATCATCAATATTAAACAAAAATCATCGATTCAAACTAACGGCGTTAACGAATCGTCCGGCGCGATCGAACAGATCGCGGGTAACATTACATCTCTGGAGTCTCTAATATCGGATCAGTCGGCTAGCGTAACGGAAGCGTCCGCTTCTATCGAACAGATGGTTAGCAATATCGGATCGATAACGGTATTAATCGAAAAAATGACTCGGCAATTTACCGATCTTCTCGACGCCGCCGAAATCGGTAAGAAAGCTCAAGCGGACTCTGCCAACCGCATCGTACAGATCATAGAACGCTCGGGAGCTTTGAAGGAAGCCAACAAGGTTATAGCATTAATCGCTTCTCAAACAAACTTACTGGCAATGAACGCGGCGATCGAAGCGGCTCACGCCGGCGACGCGGGTCGAGGATTTTCGGTAGTCGCCGACGAGATACGGAGATTAGCGGAAACTTCGGCAAATCAATCCAAAACTATTCAAAATGAAATAAATCAAGTTCAAGTCGCGATCGACGAAATGGTTCTAAGCTCTAAAGGGGCTGACGAATCGTTTACTAAAGTCGCAAAATTGATAAGCGAAACAGAGTCTCTCGTCCGCGAGTCTCAACAATCGATGATTGAACAAAGAGCCGGATCGGGACAAATTCTTGAAGCGTTAAAATCCATGAATAATATAACTGCCGAGGTGCAAACGGCGTCAAAAGAGATGAGCTCCGGAGCCAATACGGCGCTAGTCGAAATCGAGCGGCTTCGCGACGCTACGATAGAGATAAAAGAAGATATAGAACAGATGACCGAAAGCGCGACGGAAGTAAACGTTAACGCTCAAAAAGTATCGGATCTTGCCAATAGCGCTATGGAAACCATTCACGTTATAGACGAAAATTTGGGACATTTTAAGACCTCTTAAGCGCGATTGTTCAATTTGACTTTTTAAATATCTTCGCTAATAATAAATTTATGCAACAAAACTTTCAGATCGTCAAAACTCGAATTAATTGAGTTCGCCGCGTTGACCAAATCGAGATTAATTTCAATTAAACGCTGGTTTTTTTCTTTTTGCTCTTCCGTTTGAAGATGAATATTCTGACTTGAAATATAATAGCGTTCAAATATTGTTTTCATTTCTTCCATAAGCATTTCGCCGCTTTTTGACAGTTCCGTTAACCTGTAATTGTTATCTTGAACTTCAACGCTTGACTTTTCAATAGTTTTTGTTCCTATTTCTTGTTCTATCATAGATTGGTTTATCTCATTAATAACAGTGATAGATTTCTCCGTATTCTCAAAAAACCCTTCAATAGTTTTACCGGATTTGTTGATCATCTCGGCGCCCTCAAATATCATATTGTTTATTTCTGTAAGTTTGGCGTCTATTCCTTTCACGCTTGCTCCGCTGGCTTCCGAGAGTTTGCGGACTTCTTGAGCGACGACGGCAAACCCTTCTCCGGCTTTACCCGCTCGAGCGGCTTCAATCGAGGCATTAATCGCAAGAAGTTTGACCCGTTCGGATATATCTGAAATTGTATTTATAAAAGAAGAGAGGTCTTTTGACGCGTCGTAAATTCGGTTAATCGAGTTGATTGAGTCTTTCAAACTGTCTTTCCCGATTTTTATATCTTGAAGAATATGTCTAAAATCCTTAGTCGCATTCTGAGACAGATTGGTAACGCTTCTAATATTGGCGGTCATCTCTTCTATCGACGCCCCGGAATACTGAACGGCTTCCTGCTGTTTCTTAACGGCGTCGTTTATC
>JAGOCL010000222.1 GCA_017998755.1 Spirochaetota bacterium
TTTTTTTTTTGTATAATTTTATATTTTTATTCTTAAGAAAACAAGAGATATTCGACGGTTTTTGAAAATTTAGTTACAGCAATTATATCTAATTTTTTTTTTGTTTTATTACGACATAACCATTTTTGCTCTATTAACCGACACATATGTGTCGCTTTTTTTTAATCTCTAAACCGACAGCTAAATTTATTTCATAAACCGCAATTCCTAAAAACTCGATTTGTTTGTAAAAGAAATCATCATTTAATAGGAGTGAAAATTTTCGAAAAATATCTTGAATTAAAAAATCAGATATTAATTTAATGAAAGTCTTTTTCCGATTATAAATACAATAAATATTCTTAAATTTTATTGATTTTTTGTGGATAAAGTTGTTTTTAATTCATTAAAGAGGTAAATTATTCTATTATGAGATATATTCTTTCTATTACATTACTCCTATTCTCTTTGACGATTTTACATCCAAATTCAATAAAAATTGCTATTATTCCTCTGTTTAACGTCGACGTTACGCATGATTTTGACTATCTTGAACCTAATATCTACGATCATTTATATAAAGAGATATTAAATACTAAGTTATTCAAAATTATGGACAGAGAATCTATAACTAAAGCCTTAGATGAGAAAGGTTTTGACTATAACAGATTAATGTTTGACTTGGACCAGGAAAACATCAAATCCATTTTAGATATTTCCGTAAACGTAACGGGCTTCTATAAAGTAAAGGACGAGGTAATTACGTTGTATCTCAAAGGATTTGCCAAGAACAAAGACGTTATCGAATCTATAAATTTCGAAATAAAGGAAGATTTGGACAAGGATTTGAATAAGTTTTTTATCGATTCGTCAAAAATAATGACCGACCTGCTAATAGATAAATATGTCAAAAATCTACCGGTTAAAGATATCAGCTTGAACCGGTCGTCAAAAAAAGACAAAAAAATTAACTTCAACTATAAGGGAGCTAACATCGGAGCAAAAATCATACTTCCAATCGGAGGCGTTATAGCCGCGACAGGACTTACGCTACTCTTATACGATCTGATAGGGGTAACCCCTATGATATCTTCGCCGAAAACATTCTCTAGTTATTCGGATTATGAGAAATCTTACAATATGTTCCTCGGTTTATATATATCGGGACTATCCGTAATGAATTTAGGATTCGATCTGGCGCTGATTTCGATTCCTTTTTTTATATATAAAAGAAATTTGAACGTTTACAATAAGATAGGGGTCGGATTATACTCCGGGGGTATGACTTTGATGTGGAGCGGAATAACGACAATAATATACGATATGACGGTAGTATTCGCTCAGGTAAGAAAGCTGAAGCAAGACGTAATCGATGAAAAAGCGGAATATGATGAATACGTCGATATGTATTTCAATAATTTATATTTTTTTATCGCTTCTATATCCGCTATATCTCTCGGTTCAATAATTACTATCGCTTCTATTCCCTTATTATTCAATAAAAACGTTAGTCCCGCAAAAACCGGCGCCTCAAAATTAACGTTAAATTTTGGCATATCTAAAGATCTTTTTGTAAACTTATCGTACAAATTTTAATTATAACAATAATTCGTTGACATTATTCTGAAATAAAATATAATTTAGTAACATTTTAATAAAAAAAGAAAGATTATTTTATTTACGTCTTTCTGGAGGATATCTATATGAAAAAGGTAATTACCGCTCTGGTCATAATAATTCTTGCAGGGTTATTGGGATTTTTTATATATCTGGGGGTAGTCAAGAATAAATCTTCCAATAACGGAAGTTCAAATTCCGACCTTCGATATTCTTCCAAGCCCGATAGTCTTTCCATAACAGGATTTGGAGGATATAAATTTGATAATATCAAGATAGACGGAGAGGATATACCGTTAATAAAAATTCCTTTGGTTACATGGGGAGGATACGCGGCGCTATTTGCGGCAAACGGAGGAATTAAACCGTCAAAAGATTCGTTATTTTACAAAAACGGAAAATTTGTCGTCGAGCTAATTCGCGAAGAGGACTCTAACGTTCATTTGCAAAATTTTGCTAACGGTAATTATCCGATCATCTGGTCTACGATGGATATGCTCCCCTTGATACTCGATACCGTTAAATCAGATAAAAGGGTAATCCCCCAAGTATTCGGCGTATTCGATTGGTCATTCGGCGGAGACGGTATAATTGTCAGGGACAATATCAAAACGCCAAAAGATCTTAAGGGAAAAAGAATAGTAACTTCGGGAAATACGCCGTCAAACTTTTTTCTACTCTGGCTTTTAGCTCAGAGCGATCTTCAACCGAGCGACGTTATCATCCAGTACGTTAGCGACGCCGTAGCAGCTAAAGACGCTTATATTAACGATAATAAAATAGACGGGTGCGTAACGTGGTCGCCTTTTTTATACGAAATAGTAGACGCCAAGTCCAAATCGTTCGTTCCCGGATCAAAATTACTGATCACTTCAAAAGACGCAAATCAGTTAATTGCAGACTGCTATCTGACTAGAAACGATTTTGCAAAGGATCATCCCGAAGTTATTAAGAATTTCAGTAAATCTATGATGGAAGGGGTCGACCTATTTCTTCAAAATAAACAGAAAGTATATAACGATTTAGCCTCTTTATATCAATTACCGGACGGCGCGACAGAGGCGTCGTATATGGTAATGGACGTTCATATCGCAAATTATCCTGAAAATAAGATGTTTTTTAGTCTTGACAACGCCATCAGCGCTTATAAAATATTTTTTCTGTCTCAGGAATACTATAAAATTTCAGGAAGTCTTCCGGCGTCTGCGAGTTACGACCCGGAAACCGTTATTAACTCCAAATTCTTAGACGAATTCGACGGAGCGAATCTCTTTTCGCATCAAGTAAATACGATTAAAAACTCTTTTAATAAAGACTCCAGCTTTAACATCGCCGATCTTGAATCGAGAAATATTGTTCTCGCCGAGGATATAGAGATATATTTTGATCCGCAAAGAACAAACTTTGATTTCTTAAGCTCTTCTGAGGAAATTGTAAAGAATAAAGAATATTTACAAAAAATATCTTATCAGATGGAGGTATTAGGTACGACAATTGTCAAACTTATAGGACATTTAGACACTTCAAAAGTCGAAGAATTTAAGTCAAAGGGCGCTCAGGTTTACATCGAGGCCTCAGCTCAGGCAAAACTTATATCCAAGAAAAGAGCCGAATATGTAAAGAAACTGTTGATTGATAAATATAAAGCGGACGGCGAAAGAATTATTACCGAAGGAAAAGGATGGGACTCCCCCGTAGATCCGCTCGATCAAGCAAAAAACCGAAGAGTAGAGATAAGATTTTATTCTTTCGAATAGAACGCGCGCTTAATAATAAAAAAAACGCCTCGTATTGGGGCGTTTTTTTCTTTTTAAGAAAAAGTTTATTCTACATACTTATCTTTATCGGGATAGAGCGATATCTTTCCGCTCTCGTCAAGAAGTCTCAGAAAATTGATAAATTCTTTTCTCTTTATATCCACGTCGGATTTTTTTACCTCTCCGAGATATTTGATCTCTTCTTGAATTAACTCTTTTCTTCTCTTTGTCAGCGAGAGGAAAAACAAATTCTTCATTTCTTCAAGAGCGCCCTTAAGAATAAACGCTATCTCTTTGTCGGGATAGTTTTTAAGAGCGTATTCCAAATCTTTTCTTTTTAACAGCGGAATATCTGAAAATGTAAAAATATTTTCCTTTAATTCGTCGGCAAGTATAGGATCTTCGTTTTTTAAATTTTGTAAAATAGAGTTTGCCTTATCGCTATCGGAATTTTTTAAGATTTCAAGAAGTTTATTCTTCCCGGAGATTTTTATAAAATCGTCGTCCTCCGCATACATTTTAGCTTTTTCTTTTAGTTTCTTGACTATTACTTCAAAAGTCTCGGTATTAATCTCAATTTTTTCAGACATTCTCTTTATTACTTGTTGCATTTTATCTTTCGGAACAAGGGGAAGAACTTTTGAAGATATCTTAACGTCGATAGTAGATAATACGATTGATACGACAAGTTCTGATTCTTCGGCTATAATTTCTGTTATCTGCTCAGGTTTAAGGTTTTCTAAGAATTTTAACGATCTGTCGCTACTATCGTCTAGAGCCTTTAAAAAAAGCTCGCTACCTTTTGATATGCCAAAAGCGGTATGCAATAGCTCTCGGACATATTCCTTACCGCCTTTACATCCGCTCAAATCTTTTACGCCAAGTTTACCGAATTTTGATTCAACTTGATTTAATTCGTCAATAGTAATTGACTCTATTTTTAAAATATCAGCGGCTATTTTTACCGCCTCTTGTTCCGAGAATGTTTTAACTACCGTAGCCGCTTTTTCTTTTCCGGAAAGTATAAGAAAAAGACTCGCCATTCTCTTTTTGGATAAAATAGAGATATATTTATCTTGATTTCCAGCGTCTTCAAGTTTTTTAAATGTGAATTTTTTCACATCTTTGGTCTTATCAGAATTTTTTACAGGCTCGTCTTTAAAGTTTTTTTGGGAATTACTTTTATACCGGTTAATAAAGAAATTATCCGACATTCTAGAGATTTTTTATATAATCATTATATTGACTTTCAGAAAGTAAAGAATCAATATCCGATAAATTTGAAATTTTTAACTTAAAAATCCAACCGGCGTTATAAGGATCTTCATTTACTATTCCTGATTTTGTTTCGTCTTCAAAAATCGTATTAAACTCTAATATTTCGCCGGAAACGGGCGTAAATATTTGACTAACGCTTTTAACCGACTCTATTTCGGCCGCATCCTCTCCTTGAGAAATCTGAGAACCGATATCCCTTGTCATCGTAACGTAAACGACGTCTCCCAATTGTTTCTGCGCGTAATCT
The DNA here is from genome assembly GCA_017998755.1 of Spirochaetota bacterium. Taxonomy (GTDB): domain Bacteria; phylum Spirochaetota; class GWE2-31-10; order GWE2-31-10; family MWDO01; genus MWDO01. The sequence continues at coordinate 4,879 of JAGOCL010000222.1, forward strand.
GTAATCCCGACGGTTCCTACGTCCCCATCGACTTGAATCCATTCGTGCTCTTTCGTAAATTTTTTCATAAACTCTCCTAATAATTATTTTCTATATTTTCATTGATTTTTATAGAGGTAATTCCCCCTGAAATGTTAAAAACATTCTTAAAATTATTATTTTTAAGTATTCTCTCGGCTACATATCCCCGCAAACCAACATTTCCATAT
>JAGOCL010000223.1 GCA_017998755.1 Spirochaetota bacterium
TTTAACTCGGATATCAGGTTGTTTGTTTTCGTCGGACTTCTTGGAGGATTTACGACGTTTTCTTCATTCGGATTGGAAACTTTCGAACTTATTAAGCAAACCGAGTACGGCCGAGCTTTTACTAACGTCGCGTTAAGCAATATCTTAGGTATAGTCCTGGTTTTTGGCGGTTTTCATTTGTCAAAACTGATATTTAAGGGCTAAGCGCTATTTTATTCCAAAACTATCCTTTCCGCCTAAAAGTCTTGCTATAAACGGAAGTTTGAGCTTTACAAGGGCTGTCATTTTGTCGGAAATATTTCTAACGTCCCACTGAGAATGCGCGTCGGATCTCAGTCTTGTTATATGAGTTAGTTCTCTGAAATTGCATTTTAGAATGATGTTTTTTCTGTGAGAATTAGTTAGAATATAATTTGATGCGCTACCCCAACGGCTTTTGGCGTAATCATACAATTCGTTTGTTTTATCGATTATTTTCAAAAATAATTTATTTTTTCCAACTTCTACTATTGATTGCGGAATAGTAACTCCCAAATCCGGAGAGTACTCGCCGTCGACGATAGTAGTCATTCTGTGTCTTTTTAGTTGAGCGAACGCGGTAGCCGAAATTAATATGCCGAATTCTAGAGAGCCAGTTTCATATTCTCGTAACAGCGAGTCGTGTTTTGATAAACCTTCCGTAGAAATATCGAAAATTTTAATCTTTTCTACAACGGAAAGTTTTTTTACGTAATATAAGGCTTGTTTATAACTAATATCAGTTGATTTTAATAGTAAGGAAGCGATTATTTTATCTTCAATCGTTTTATCGAAATTTATCAGCTCCACTTCTTTCCTTGGTTTTGCGTATATTGCGCCGTTGAAAAATTCTTTTAATTTGGGATAAGTTTTAGCGTCGTACGGCGTCGGTTCAATATATTTTATTAAAGACGGCGCGTAGGAGTTTACAGATTCGTACAAGTTTTTTGCAAGAAGATGAAATTCCGTTAAATCCGACGAGTACAACTTTTTGATCAGTTTTTCTAGATTTCGAGCATTAATGGTCATCCCCATTTGCGTATATGTAGATAGCGGCAGTATATATCTTGCGTCCTCTTTAGCAAGATTAACGACGTCCCGGTAACCTTTGGTATCTCTGGTTATGTTGTTAAATTTTCCGGTAAAGTAAGGGATAAGAGCGTCGTGTATGGTATCATAAGTAGAAAATATTTCGTTAACTAATTTGCCGTATTTACTTAGAAAATTTTGATCCGATTCAAATTCAGCCGGAAGGTAGTTATCCGGACCAATTTTCACGTAACGTTGAGATTTTTCGGTAAAAGATACGAGTCTTGATTTTTGGATAAATTCCGATAAATACCGGCTAATATTAATTATATCAAAATTAAATACGGCGTGTTCCGCAATAGAAGCGTGTCCCATATCAAATATTATCGCTTTATTTGACTTTCGGGTTTTTTCTATTTCGTTTCTGGCGTCTTCCCTCAACTCGTTAATCGGTTTGGGATCTCTCGATATTCTTGCGTAAGAAGCGCTTATAGTTTCAGGCGTCCAATGAAGAGTTTTTAACTCTTCATTGGACGTATTGTTTTTAAGAAAATTGTTTAATTTCTTTATATTCTCTATATCTACGTTAAATCCGGCTAAATTAATATTCATAAAACGCTCTTAATTTTTAGACGCAAATTTCTTCATAAATTCTGCAAGTTTTTCGCATCCTTCAACGGGCATCGCGTTATATATAGAAGCTCTCATGCCGCCTACCGATCTGTGTCCTTTCAATCCCAACATACCAAGTTCCTCGGATTCTTTTATAAATTTTGCGTCGAGATCTTTATTTTTTAATACAAACGTTACGTTCATAAGAGATCTTACCGATTTCTCGGCGTGACCTATATAAAAACCTGCGCTCTCGTCTATTACTTTGTATATCAAATTAGCTTTTTTCTCGTTCAACTTAGCTATTGTGTCGATTCCGCCGAGATTCTTAAGCCATTTCATATTTAGCATAACCATATAAATGCTCCACACCGGCGGAGTATTATATAGAGAATTCTCTTTCGCATGAGTCGAATATCTTAACATGGTAGGGATCGAGTCGTTTTCTCTTTCATAGAGATCCTTCCTTATAATAACAATCGTAACCCCCGCCGGTCCCGCGTTTTTTTGAGCTCCGGCGTATAGCGCGCCTATATTTTTCCAATCAATTTTATACGAAAATACGTCCGAAGAAGCGTCCACTATAAGCGGAATACCGTTAGTTTCAGGATATTTTTTGAATTGAACCCCTTGAATGGTTTCGTTTGACGTTATATGAACGTATGATAAATCGTTTTTAATATCAATATTTGCGGGAATATTATTAAAATTTGATTCTTTTGTATTGCATAACGTTACGACGTCTTTTTTTTGAATTTTTGCCTCTTTCAGGGCTTTCTCGCCCCAAGTTCCGGTTATAGCGTAACCGGCCGATTTACCTGAAACGCTGATATTCATAGGAACCATAAAAAATTGCGACGAAGCTCCGCCTTGAAGAAATAGTATATCAAAATTATCAGGTACGGAATAAATTTCTTTGATCAAAGCTATAGCTTCGTTGTGAACATCCTCGTATAAAGGAGTTCTATGGGATACTTCCATTAATGACATTCCGCTGTCTCTAAAATTTACGATTTCTTTCGACGCCTTCTCGAGTATCTCAAGCGGTAAAATAGCCGGACCGGCGCTAAAATTAAAAACTCTTTTCATATTCTCTCTCCTGTAAAATCATTAAAAATATCTAATTTATATTAATTATTTATTTTTTTAAATTCAATCGGCTTTATATTTTCAATAGTATAACCGTTTAAGCTAAATTCTAACGGAATTAATGATAGGTAACTTTTATCTTCAGATAAATTTAAAAGATAATTTTTCCGGTCTAAAAGGTTGTATCTATTTTCAAATATAAAACTCAACAGATAAACGTTATCGTTATAACTGATTTTATAATATCCGGACTCAAGTAATTCGTTGTTTTTTACCGAAAAGGTCTTGTCCTGAAAATCTATCTCTATTCCGCTTTGGTTGTTATAAGCCCCGATTAAAAATTTATTCATATCTCCGGTTTTTTTACTATAAGTTTCCTTTTTCTTATCCATAATATATTCGATAAAAGGTTTCTGAAGTCTGACGTAAGATCCTAACGCATATCTATCCGGACCGTTTGTCTTTAAAACTGTCGGAGAGGTCAGATATATATCGAGAATTTTATAATAACCGTTATCCGGATTTGAAGATTCTTTTAACAAAAACCTTAAACCCGGTTTTAATTGCCATAATTTAGAAATTTTTATTATCAAATATCTGTCTATATAGTCCCCGTATTTGATATTGACCTCTTTTGGCGAGTCGGAAAAGTAAATGAATTGGGACGAATCAATAGAGTAATCGTCGAGCGACAATTTATCTTTGTCTATCAGATCTTTATATTCCGAAGGATACCAAAATCCTTTTATAAAATTGAAATAATTTTCTTCCGAAGAGTAAATCGACGAGTCTATTTGAATATTTTGGTCGGATAAGATTTCCGAACTGTCGTATAAGGAAAACTCTTTTTTTTCATTGTCCCATTTATACGTATCTTTTTTCTTAATATTAGCGTTTGTTGAACTAAAAGAATTGTTTATAGTAATAATCGAGTTTAGAACGTTGTATTTACCTTTTTCGTTTTCTATCTCGATATAGTCGATAAAAACCGAAAAATCGGCTGTAAAAGTACTCATTAGTTTGTAATTGTCGTTTTCAAAAGCGACTATATACAAGACGTTTTTATCGTCGGAAGATTTTCCGTCAATTAATATATTTATATCGTTTTGGGTTATTAAATTTTGCGACTGTATAGAAAAGTTTTCTTCGGAGGCGATTATTGTGTCAAAAGAAAATTTCTTTTTTATTATATCGTTTCTCAATATATCAAATATAAAAATGTTAATCGGCGACGAGGCGTTTTTTTTGTAAGCGATAAGGTACTCCTCTTCGGCGTCGTCGTCAAGATTTAAAAACTTATTGTAAACGGGGACAAATTCTTTCCCGAAAAAAAGCTCTAACTTTTGCTTAGGTATGTATAGTTTTATAGTATTTGCGTCGGTATGTTTTGAGATATTAAATTCAGAGTCGGATAAACTTTTTGTTTGATAAAAAGTCCGATCTTTATTATAACAACCCGATAAACATAATAATGTAATCAAAATCAGAAGCTTAATGAATTTCATATTTAAAGAGTATATATAAAAAAAAAAAAGAGATTTGTAAAGGAAATAATACCTATTTAGAAAATGCAGTCGTCTATTTTTTTGATCAATTGATTAATTATAACTTCTTTGACGTCGCTGAATTTTTTAAAAGGATATTTTATCTTAAACCCCGAAGAATTCTTATGCCCGCCGCCGTCGTATATCTGAGCTATTTCGGATACGTCTAAGTCTCCTTTTGATCTAAGCGAAACTTTTTTAACCCCTTTTAGATTTTCTTTAAAAAAAACTACCGATTTGACGTTAAAAGATTTTAAAGGAAAGTTGATTAGTTGTCCGGCGTCTTCATATCTGGCGCCGGATTTTTTCAGACTCGATTTTGTCATCGTGAGAGCGGCGATTTGATCGTTGTGATAGAGTTCAAGCGTAGCCATAACGTAAGAGGCGATTTTAAGCGATTCGACCGATTCCTGTTCAAAAAGAAGAAGATATATCTCGTTTGGATCGACCCCCCTTGATACAATCTCCGAAGCTATTTGTAAAGTGGCCGATGTGGTTTTGGGGTAGTGAAACGAACCCGAGTCGAATAATATGCCCGAGTATAACGCGTCCCCGATCTCTTTGGGGATATCTATTTTGAAGTAATCGTACAACTCGTAAATGATCTCGCAAGTTGAAGAGGCCGATACGTCTATCAGAGCGTCGTCTAATTTTTCGAACTTTTGCGAATGGTGATCTATAAAAAAGTATTTTTTTGATTTTGGAAGAATAGCCGAGGCTATTTTACCTATATTATTTATGTCGTTTGAGTCGACTATGATTAAATTAAATTCTTTAAAAAAATTCACAAAT
>JAGOCL010000224.1 GCA_017998755.1 Spirochaetota bacterium
AAAGGATTGAACGTTATCAATCCTACCGCGGCTATATTAGCCGGAGCTATGATGATGGAGTCTCTTGGCGAAACGCAAATCGCTATGGAGATCGAGTCTGCGATGAAAAAAGTATTGAAAGAGATGAAGTCGACAAGCGCCGGTAAAATGGGGATGACTACTTCGGAAGTAGGGGATAAAGTAGCAAAGTATTGCGTTTGATTATCTCCTGCAATATTTTTTGCTCGTTTGATTCGCAATTTTATTAACGAGGGATAACAATGGCGGCTGTAGAAAGATATACGTTAAGGGAAATTGATACTCTGATTAAGGATGGGAAAAAGTACAGATTATTCAAACCTTTTTTTTATAACGGTCAGATATTATTTAACGTCGAAAAAGTCCTTAATGAAAAAGATATTCTTAGACTTGAAGGTAAAATTTACGGACCGATAGAGGTTGTTCCGGCTGTTGAGCATACGACGGACGATAAAATAAGAAACGCCGTTATTGAAAATTGTATAAAAATTTTAAAAAAATCGTCTTTGTTTCACATCGACGACGTTAGACATTTGGAATTTGTTATGCGTAAAGAGTGCGAAAAACTTTTTACGGGGATACTTTCTAACAGTCCTCACGTCGCTCAAAAGGTTTTGGAAATCTTTCAGTTTTCGAAGAAACTGTTTCTTCATAGCGTGAACGTCGCGATAATATCAACCGTAATAGATTTGGGGATGCAAAATAAAAAAAAGATGCATAACGCTCTCCGAAGCGAAGAGCTTTTAGTCGCCGCGTTACTACACGACGTCGGATTTCTAAATTTACCGGTATCTTTGGTAGAAAAACGTAGAGTCGAATATACCGAAGAAGAGAAAAAGCTTTATCTAACTTATCCGGAGGAGAGTAAAAAAATTGCGGCGACTCTTGGGGACAACATACGTAGTAAAACAATAGACGTAATATATCAGCATCAGGAGAGACTAACGGGGCAAGGGTTTCCTCAGCATTTGAAAGGAAGTAAAATAGAGGATATGGCTTTAGTTATAGGGTTAGCCGACGAATTTGACTTACTTATATCAAAAGAGACTGCCGAACATCAACGAACCATTTCTGAAGCGATGAGCAGGTTTTCCAGATACGGGCAAATTATCGGGAACGATATTGTAGATTCATTTTATACATGGTTTAGATATTTAAAGTAAATTAGAGGTTTTTATGCCGTTAGAAGAGTTTAATAGGATTGACGAGGAATATTTTAAGACAATATTAGAAGACGATTTTGTTTTTGAAGGCGCTATTAAAATACCCGATTCTTTGATAATAAAAGGGAAGATAAAAGGTAAATTGGAATCCAATAATCTTGTAGTAATCGGTCCGAATTCTATAATCGACGCCGATATTACTTCAAAACAGTTGCAATGTTACGGAAAAATTAATGGAAACATTACTATAGAAGACGAAGTTTATTTTCACTCGCCGTCGGTTATAAACGGGGATATAACTACTAATTTGATAACGGTCGAAAAAGGGTGTAAAATTAACGGAAAAGTCCGAATGTTAACGAAATAATTATTTTAAAAGGATACCATTATGAGAAATATACCTATTTTGATGTTATTGTTGTTATGCGGAGCTCAGGCGTTTTATTCGCAAGACGCGACCGGAGACGTTAAGGTAAAAAACGGATGGGATTACTATTCCGAGGGCAATTATAGAAAGTCGCTTGAAGCTCTTCAAACAGAAAAGAGGTATTTTCCGGATAGGGTAAATATATACGTTATATCCGGTTGGAATTATAGAGAATTGAAGGAATTTAACAATATGGAGGCGACCTCCTTAGAAGGGCTTAAATACCAGCCGACAGATTCAAGATTACACAGGAATTTAGGCGAGGCTTATTATTACCAAAATAAATTTATAGATGCGGTAAGAGCTTTTGAGACTTATCTAAAATATAAATATCAGCCGAAAAACGACGCATACTTGCCGACGGTATATTATTATTTAGGCGTATGTTATTTAAATTTAAAGCAATATCGTAAAGCGGATATTTGCTTTTCGTATTCAAAATATTATACTCCAAACAATTCTCAGACTATTTTATTTTTAGCTGAATGTAAAGAGAATTTAGCCGAATACGATAAGGCGTATAAGTTTTACGAAGAGTCTTTACGTATTAAACCAAACAACACAAAGGGGTTAGAAGGTTTGAACAGGCTAAAAAATAAGATTACAAAAGCAAATTAGATTGAAAACCTTCAGCGTCATTACTCTCGGATGCAAATTAAATATTTACGAATCCGAGTCGATTTCCAGCGATCTGATTAGTAACGGTTACGTTAAATCAGAAGATTTCTCAAAATCTGATCTGGTCGTTATTAATACGTGTACCGTTACTTCCAGAGCGGATTCAAAATGTCGGAATATCATTAGAAGAGTAAAAAAAATCAATCCGGTTTGTATTTTAGTCGCGACTGGATGCCTTGTCGAGACCGATTATAAGACTTTAAAAGTAATACCGGAAATAGATATATTTATTGAAAACAAAAGTAAAGATAAAATACTCGACGCCATAAAATTATTTGACGCAAAAAAAAGCGCGTTTTTATATAAAAACGAACTTGACGGCAGATTTAATTTCTTTCAATCCCAAAATTCAAAACGTTCGCGCGGATTTGTAAAAATTCAGGACGGTTGCGATAATTATTGTAGTTATTGTAAAATTCCTTTTGCCAGAGGAAATAACGTCTCTAGAGATATCAATGACATTTTTTCTGAAATAGAGGCCCTCGCGTCTAACGGATATAAAGAGATCGTTTTTACCGGTATTAATATAGGTAGTTTTAATAATAACGGACGAAATTTTAGCGCATTTCTAGACGAGACTTCAAAAAATTTTGGAGATATAAGATTCAGACTGGGATCTATAGAACCTCAGTATATAGACGCCGGTTTTCTTAAGGTTTTGACTAACGATAATATCTGTCCGCATATCCATATACCACTTCAAAGCGGCTCGGACGCAATTTTAAAGACAATGAACAGAAGATACGATATCAAAATGTTTAAAAATATTATAGACGATATAAAAAAAAGCCGAGATAATGTTTTTTTATCTACAGATTTAATTGTCGGATTTCCCGGCGAAACGGACGAAGACTTTGAAAAGGGTAAAAACCTTATTGATGAAATTGGGTTTTCTTACGTTCATTTGTTTAGTTTCTCGCCGCGAGAGGGAACGGCGGCTTATACGATGAGCGATAGAGTCGCCGACGGAGTTGTCGAAAATCGTATGAATGAACTTGAAAATATAGTATCGACATTAAATTATAATTATAAAAAATCAAATATCGGAAGAATATTGAAGATATTGATAGAAAGAAGTAAAAATAATAACATAACAGGGAAAAGCGAAAACTATCTCGATATTATTGTTAAAAACAATCTCAATCTTGAAAGAAAAACTATCTATGAAGTAAAAGTTACCGATATGATAGACGGAAATTTGTACGGCGAGTTAAAATAAAAAAACCGTTTGAAAAACAAACGGTTTTTTTATTTGTCGTAATAATGGGCCCTCAGGGACTTGAACCCTGGACCCGCGGATTATGAGTCCGCTGCTCTAACCAACTGAGCTAAAGGCCCGACGGTTGCTTTTTATATAATAATTCGTTTTTTTTGTCAATATTTTTTTAGAATTTTAAATCTATAAAAGTTAATAATTATTTCTAACTAATCGAAAGCCCAAGTCGTCTTCGTCGTAGTCTTCGTCTTTTTTATCGCGATAAGAAACTTCCGTTGCGAGTTTACCGTTTGAATACGAGCCGCCTCTTATAACTCTTTTCGAGCCGGAAGAGGGGCCTTGCGGATCTATTTGATTGTCTTCGTAATATTTTCTGTCGTAATAATCCCAACACCATTCGCTTGCGTTTCCGGTCATATCGTAGATTCCAAGATCGTTTGGCTTTTTTGTCCCGACAACGCTTGTTTTATCGTCCGAGTTATTATTGTAAACGGCAACTTCGTCGATATTGTCGCTACCGCTGAATTTATATTTTCTATTATTTACGCCGCCTCGAGCCGCGTATTCCCATTCCGCTTCCGTAGGTAGTCTGTAGCCGTTAGCCTTCATATCGCGCTTTACTTCGTCGTTTTTGAAAGTATAAACCTTAGTAAGCCCATCTTTCTCGCTTTTTTTATTGCAGAATTCAACCGCGTCAAGCCATGATACGCATTCGACCGGCTTGTCGTCGTTTTCGTGCCAGGAAGGATTATCATCCATTATAGATTTCCAGTCTTTTTGAGTAACCTCGTATTTGCCGATCCAGAAACTCGATACCGTTACCGAATGAAATCTTTCGTCGCTTAATTTTTTATCTGTACTACCCATTATAAAATCGCCGCCTTGAACGAATATCATATCAGCAGAAATTATCGGAGTTTTATCAATATTAACGGTCGAATTTATATCGTCTCTGTTTTTTGTTTTATCGAGTCCGTCGTCGTTGGTAAAAACTAGTATAGCCAAATTCTGAATCAGTCCGGGAATCTCGTCTTCATTTCTAGTCGTAATATTTTTTGCAAATTTTGCTAGACCCGTAGAAACTTCAACGCCGCGCATATTTATCGTGATCATAGAACCGATTTTTGTAACGCTACCGAGTATAACGAGCTTTACGCCATGAAGATTGCCTAAGTCTTCTCTTAATCTATCGTTAAAATCATCGGAATTTTGTAAATTAAGCTCTTTCATTAGTTTATCGAGTTGGTTTCTTTCGATTACTTCAAAATCGCTCGTATTTATAATTGAAGTCATAAGATTTTCAACAATCGCTTCGGCTAATATGGGATCGACTCCTTTAGCCGCAAAATTTAATATAGCCACTCTTGTTTTTGTATTTTCAGTGGAATTCAAGAAAACGCTAAATAAAAGTATTAACGTTAAAATTATATTTTTTTTCATGTAAGACTCCGCGAATGATTTTTTTTATATAATAATACATTTATTCGAAATAACAAGATTTATAAGACAAATTTATATAATATTTTACATTTCAAATAAATTATTATTATTCCGCTTGAACTTATAATATATTAGTCTA
>JAGOCL010000225.1 GCA_017998755.1 Spirochaetota bacterium
GCTATCGAAATGGTCGACGGTTGGATATCCAAAATGGGGGATGAAAAAATTTATAAAAGCGTAATATTATCGGGAATCGCCAATCTTCCCGAGAGAATTCATTTGTTGGAAGACGCTATTACTAACGTCGATATCGACAATATCAAATTTCACGCTCACCAGATAAAAGGATTTACCGGAAGCTACGGAATGGACGAGATATATAAATTTGCTTTGGATATTTATAACGAGATTAATAACGGTTCCGGCGATATTGAGAAAATGAAAAAGGATATCGGCGAAATTAAAGAGATAATCTCGATAATTCCCGAGGAGTATTTTAAAGCGTCGCAAAAAATAGAAATACAGAAAACTTCGAAAGAGGGCGCTCGTATTTTAGTCGCCGAGGACAATCCTGAAAATCAACTATTAATAAGGGCTTTCTTTAAGTCGATAAACTTAAATTGCGATATAGCCGCAAACGGTCTCATCGCTTTGGAGGCGCTCAGGAAGAACAAATACGACATTCTGTTTCTAGATATGCAAATGCCGGTTATGGACGGACTTACGACTATAAAGAAGATACGGGACGACGAGAAATTAAAAAATACTTACGTCGTCGCCCTAACTGCCGATACGATGAAAGGTTATAAAGAAAGAGTTTTGGCCGCGGGGCGCAACGATTTTTTATCAAAGCCGATAGATAAACAATTATTAATAGAAAAAATTAATTCGATTTTTTATTGATTTTTTTAATCGTATCAATTAGAATTAATTTAGGGTAATAAAAGGATACGAATATGGTAAAAGATAAAATATTAATTGCCGACGGTTCCGAATTAATAAAGAATTTCCTCAAAGAAAAACTTGAATCTTATAATTTTGAAGTTATTGTGGCAAAAGAAGCGCTTGATCTTTTAATTAAGATGAAGAATTATAGACCGGACATAACGATTATAGACTATCCTATCGTTCTAAATACCGACGTAGATTTTTTTGATGAAAAGAATAATTATAAAACTACTCAAAATATACCCGTTATTATGCTTGGTAGAAATATTGAAGCGGATAAAACTTCCGGGACTTCAAAATATAAAATATATAAATTGTTGTCGAAGCCTATTAAAATCGAGATTTTACTTAAGACTATCGAGGAGATACTAAAAAAGGATTTGAATATCGACGATACCGAATGCATTATCGATATACATTTGAACGACGACATACTTTTTATCGAAGTCGCCGAAGGATTAAATAGAGAAAAGATCGATTCGTTGAAATATAAAATATTGGAAATCAAAGAGCTTTACGGGATTGATAATCCCAAGATTCTTATCATGCTAATCGACATGAATCTCAAAAATGTAGAAGAAAATAAATTAATTAACTTTATTAATTCCATTACAAAATACGGGAATTCTAGAATTGACGCTATAAAGATCCTTACTTCAAATACCGAAATATACGATATTTTAAAAAAATATGATAAATATAGTTCGATCGAGGTAACCAACGATATCTCAGTCGCTATGGATAGTTTATCCGATATAAATATCGGCGAACTTCTAAATAGAGGTTTCAGATATAAAGAGGAGCAGATCAAACTGTCGTATTCAGACAAAACTTTAACCGAAAACTCGGAATTTAAAAGAAAGAAGTTTAAAATATTTGTTACGGACGACGACTCCGACGTACTGCTCTTGGTTAAATCAATATTAACGGCGAGTTTTTCATGGGAAGTAGTTCTATTCAATAACGCTCGCGACATGATAGATAGTCTTAGCTCGGCAAAACCCGATTTGTTGTTTCTTGATCTGATGATGCCGAAAATGAGCGGATTGGAGACTTTGGAGTATTTTAAACAGAATAATATTAAAATACCGGTTATCGTTTTTTCCGCTCTTTCCCAAAAAGAAACCGTTCAGAAAACCCTATCTTACGGAGTAAAAAGTTATATAGTGAAGCCGATATCCCCCCAAATAATTATTAATAAAGCTATTGAGGTCTTAAAACTGAATTTCTGATAAAATTATATCAAAAAACGCTGTAAAAGTTATCCTTAACGTCAATTTTAAATCTTTTTATCTTTTTAGTCGTCGTTCGCTCGAAATCTTCGTCGATTATATAAAAATACTTGATTTTCTTGTATGAAGCGAGTTTTTTGTTATTTTCAATTATTTCTTTCTTTAGATCTTCGATAAATGGCGTCTTGTCGGCTTTCAATTCCTCTTCGGTTTTGCCTTTTGTTTCTTTCAAATATTCGTAGTTAGGATAAATAATCGCCGAAATAGCTTCTTCCGGCCCCCCTTCGTCGTAACTCTTGACTACGATACCGCCGATAGTTTTTGATTCGAGATACAAGAATTCTATCTCTTCGGGATAGATGTTTTTACCGTTATTTGTAACGATAACGTTCTTTTTTCGTCCGGTAATATAGAGGAAGTTATTTTTATCAACGTAGCCCCAATCGCCTGTGAGGAAATATCCGTCCATGAAAGTTTCGTTAGTTAACTCCGGCTCTTCATAGTAACCGAGCATCACGTTGTCCCCTTTAACCGCTATTTCGCCGATGCCTTCGGCGTTTCTGTCGATTATTACTATATCGAGTCCCGGCGAAGGCATACCGGCCGAAGTAAATTTGTAGTATTTATCTCTATTTACGGCAAGGAGCGGCGAACACTCCGTTATACCGTATCCCTGTACTGTTAAAACGCCCAGTTTGGTAAAGAATTTGCCTACGTCTTTTTTTAGCGCGGCGCCGCCGGATATAAAACATCTCAAGTTTCCGCCGAACTTATCGTGGAACGCCTTAAACATTTTTCGTCTGAACTCTTTTTTATGAAAAACTTTTTCGGCAATCGTACAAATTATATGCGCCGTATTTAGGACTACAGCTCCTTTTACGCCTTTAAAAGCAAGCTCTTTGATTTTTTTATAGAAGGATTCGAATATAAGCGGAACGCCCAATAACATAGTCGCTTTCGCCTCTTTCAAGTTATCGGCGATAGTTCTCAGCGATTTAGCGTAAGCGATAGTCGAGCCGATGTATACCTGACACAGAAAGCCGCATGTGCATTCGTAAGCGTGGTGCAAAGGTAAAAATGAAAGAAATACGTCGTTATGGCTGATCTTATGAAGTTGTAACATCTGATAAATATTTGATACGATATTAAATTGCGAGAGCATGACCCCCTTAGGTCTGCCCGTAGTGCCGGAAGTAAATATAATGGAAGTTACCTCTTTGTTGTTTATCTTGACTTTATCGTACAAACCGTTTGCGGCGCCGTAATATTTCTTGCCTTTCTCAATTAATGAATCGAAGTTCTCGGGATATTGCGCAATATTCTCAAAAGGAATAAGAGTCTCAAGAGTTTCTACGGAAGATTTTATGGAAGCCATATCGTCGGCGAATTTATTATCGAAAATTATCGCTTTCAAACCCGATTTGACGACGATATTTTTGAGCTCGTTGACTTTGTTTTCTTTATCGAGCGGGATTATAACAAAATTGGAAGTAGTAATCGCCAGATAACTAATCGCCCATTTTTGACAATTTTTCCCGATCAGACCGATTTTATCCCTCTGTTTAAAACCGGATTGTAGAAGTCCTTCCCCTAAATATTTTACTCTTTCGGCAAATTCTTTATAAGTTATCCCTTTATAGACGTCGTCTTTATCTTTCTCAAGAAAACTGATCTTATTTGGAAATTCTTTCGCCGAATCTTCGACGATTTCCCTGAAATCTGACTTCATAACGGTAGGGTATAACGGGTATTTATAATTAGTTACAATCATGTTTTCTCCTTAAGAAATGATTAAAAATAGCAATCTTTGATTAATATCATAAGTAATCTATTCGTAAATGTCTAGTTTTTTTTGAAATTTTTAGTTATTCAGATAAATAAAAATTTGATAATATTTATCAAAAACCTGATAAGGTCTGTTAAATTATTTGGGGGCTATTTTTAGATTAATTGGCTTGATTGTTTAATATAAATTGTTTATATTTAAAATAATGAAATAATTTCCTAAGAGGATTAAATGAAAACTTCGGTATTGTATGATGAGATATTATCTCTTCCGATAAATGAAAAACTAGAATTGATAAATAAATTGTTAGAAAATATCAATCCTGTGAAAAAGCAAAAAAATAGAGAATTGTGGAAGGATGAAATTGATAAAAGGATAAAAGATATTGAAGAGTCGAAGGTGTCTTTTATATCTGAATCAGAGTTGGATCATAGGGTTAAAGAAAAAAACAAATCATGAATCTTGTTTATCATCCGGAAGCTGTTAATGAAATAGAATCGTCGATCGACTATTATAACGAATTACAAGACGGATTGGGATTTAAGTTTTATTATGAATTACTGAGGTCAATTGATTTGATAAAAGAATATCCAAAAACTTGGCCAATTTATTACAAAAAAACAAGAAGAATTTTAGTAAATAATTTTCCCTATGCTCTAATTTATTTAGTTACAGAAAATAAAATTGTAATTTTGGCGGCGATGAATTGTTATAGAAAACCCGGTTATTGGAAAAAGAGATTATAGTAAATTTGATATAGGTTTTTAGTAACAAGCATATTGAAAATGACGCAAATGCGTCTTTTAAAAATCCCAACAGATCTTTTCTAAAATTTTAGAAATTCGTTAATATTTCATAATTGTTTTAACTATAAAATACTTATTATGTTTTTATACGAATTAATTTTTAAATAGCGAGCGCCGATAATATTGTATGCTAAAAGATTTACTTCTTAACAAAAAATGTTTTAAATTAGTGTGCGGAGCCGGCAACGAAGACGCCGAAGAGGTGGAGAAACTCGTTTACGTCTACGCCAAAGCGGGAGCGAAATTATTTGATATTTCCGCTAACGAGGATGTAGTTCAGTCTGCTATAAGCGGTCTTAATAGAACGGGTTTAGATATATCCGACTACTTACTATCTGTTAGCGTCGGTATCAAAGGAGACCCTCATATTTCTAAAGCTTCGATCGATCAATCAAAATGCGCTTTTTGTTTGACCTGCCTTAAAGTATGCTCCAATTCGGCAATTTCTACGGACAATA
>JAGOCL010000226.1 GCA_017998755.1 Spirochaetota bacterium
ATTCTCAACAGTTCCGTTATCGTCCGGTAAATATTGCAATATTTCTACAATTTTTTCTTCAAGACTTTTATATAATATATCTCTACGCTCCGAATCTTGTTTTAATACCGCTATTTCTTCTCTTAAAGACGCGATTACGCCGTCTTTATCGGCTAAAATCCCTTTAAGTTCTTTTATCTCTATATTCTTGCTCTTTTCAATCTCTTTCAGTCCCTGAATCGACTTAGCCGCTTGAGCTACTCTGTTTAGTAATAATTCAAATTTTTGTAAATCCATTCTCCCCCCCATAAAGTAAACAAGGGGGAAAATCCCCCCTATTACTATTTATATTTAATATAAATTTCTTTTTTACAATACAGATTTAGCTTTTTCAACAATAGCGTTGAATGCATTGATATCGGTAATAGCAAGATTCGCAAGGTTCTTTCTATCGATTATTATTCCGGCTTTTTTAAGTCCATTAATAAACTTCGAATATGGAATACCGGCGTTTCGGCAGGCCGCGTTTATTCTCGCAATCCACAATCCTCTAAAATCTCTTTTCTTCCTTTTTCTTCCCTCGTACGCTCGAGAAAGAGCCTTTAACATAGCGCCTTTCGCTACCCTATAAAGTTTTGACCTCGAACCTCTAAATCCTTTTGTTCTTTTTAAAACGGTTTTTGCTCTTTTTCTATGAACTCTTCCTGTTACAGCTCTAGCCATCTTTTATCCCTCCTATGCATATGGTAATAATTTTCGAGCTCTCTTCGCTTCGCAACTCTTCAATACGCCGAGTTTACCAAGATTTCTCTTTCTTTTCGACGATTTCTTTGTTAAAATGTGCCTTTTACCCATTTTACTAAAAAGAACTTTGCCGTTTTTAGTAATCCGATACCTTTTAGCCGCGCTTTTTTTCGTTTTAACCTTTATTTTTGGCATAACCTTTTCCTTATGATTTAACAGAATTTTATCTGTCAATATTTTTCGCGAAATAACATTCCGCTTATTATTTAAATAAACAGTAAAAGAGGCAGCTAAACCTCTTACCGTCCTATTTTTTATTTCTTTTTTAAAGGAGCTACTATCATACTCATATTCTTACCTTCGACGCTCGGCGCTTTTTCAATAATGCCAAATTCTTTAAGATCCTCTTCATATTTTTTCAATACGTCTTCGCCGAGATACATATGAGCTAATTGCCTTCCCCTAAATCTGATCGTAATCTTAACCTTGTCGCCTTCGGCAAGAAACGTTTTAACATGTTCCAATTTAAAATCGTAATCATGCTTATCAATTTTTGGTTGCAACCGAATTTCTTTCAGCTTAATAATCTGCTGATTTTTCTTCGCCTCTTTAGCTTTTTTCTCCAATTCGAACTTATACTTGCCATAATTGATAATCTTACAAACCGGAGGTTTGCTATTAGGCGAAATCTCTACCAAATCGAGTCCGGCTTCTTCCGCCATCTCCATTGCTTGACTTGTAGGCGTTACGCCGATTTTGTTACCATCTTGATCAATAAGAAGAATCTCTTTAATTCTTATTTGATCATTAATTCTTAATTCTTTTGTAGACAGAATAATCTCCTTATTATATTATTTTTTTTTATCCCTTATATCGACAAAAAAATTTACAAGGTTGTCAAAAGATACTTCGATATTATCTTCTCCGTCGGCTTTTCTAATCGTCATAGTCCTGTTTTGAACCTCTTTGTCGCCGATAACCCCCAAGTAACACGCTCTTTCCAGTCTGGCGGTCTTTATTTTTCCGCCAAGTTTATCCAGAGATTTATCTATCGTAATCGTTATATTATGTTTCTGCAACACATTTTTTATTTCATCGGCAAAAGCAAAATGATTTTCAGATAGAGGCAGTAACCGTATCTGTTCGGGAGCAAGCCAAAAAGGAAATTTCCCTTTATAATGCTCTATCAAAATCCCTATAAATCTCTCGCACGATCCTAATATTGCTCTATGCAACATAACCGGTCTGTGTTTTAAACCGTCTTTCCCGATATAAGAGATATCAAAGCGTTCGGGCATCGCAAAATCGCATTGGATAGTCCCGCATTGCCAACTTCTACCTATCGCGTCCTTAATATGAAAATCAATTTTTGGTCCGTAAAAAGCTCCGTCTCCGGGGTTAATTTTATAATTTATATTTAATTCAGTCAAAGCATTTTTAAGAGAATCTTCGGCTAACCCCCACATAGCGTCTGAACCTATCGACTTAGCCGGTCTGGTAGACAACTCTATAGCGACGTCGTTAAATCCAAAGTCCGAATAAATTTTCTTAATCAACTCTATAACTTTTATTACTTCCTCTTTGACTTGATCCTCGCTACAATAAACGTGGGCGTCGTCCTGAGTGAACTGCCTTACTCTCATCAAACCGTGTAAAACGCCCGACTTTTCGTGCCTATGCACCAATCCAAGCTCGGCTATCTTCAACGGCAATTCTTTATAAGAATGTATCCCGTCCCTAAAAATCAGAAGTCCTCCCGGACAATTCATCGGTTTCACAGCGTACTTAGTATCGTCAATTTCGGTAAAGTACATATTCTCTTTATAATTATCCCAATGTCCGGATCTATGCCATAACTCTTCGTTTAGAATAATTGGCGTTTTTACTTCAAGATAGCCCGCGTCCCTGTGAACCCTCTTCCAATAATCCATAATATTGTTGTAAAGAACCATCCCCGCCGGTTTCCAGAAAGGAAATCCGGGACCTTCCGGATAGAAACCAAACAACCCCATCTCTTTTCCGATTTTTCTATGATCTCTTTCCATAGCCTCTTCAAGGAATTTGAGATACGCTTTTAATGATTTGGAATCAGCGTAAGCCGTTCCATAAATCCTCTGGAGCATCTTGTTCTTCTCGTCGCCTCTCCAGTAAGCTCCAGCAATCTTCATTAGTTTAAAAGCCTTTATATATCCGGATGAAGGAACATGCGGCCCTTTACATAAATCGGTAAAATCTCCGGATGCGTACAAAGTAATAGATCCGTCTTGCAACTCTTTGATCAATTCAGTCTTATAAACTTCGCCTTGATTTGCAAACATTTTCAGGGCTTCTTCCTTAGACACTGAAGTCTTAATAAACTTAACGTCGGCGTCGATTATCTTTTGCATCTCTTCCTCTATTTTAACAAAGTCCTCTTCGTTAAATCTTGTTTGAGAATCAAAATCATAATAAAAACCGTCGTCGGTAGAAGGGCCTATGGCAATCAGAGTTCCGGGAAAAAGTTTTTTAACCGCTAAAGCCATAATATGCGAAGTAGAGTGTCTTAATATTCTTAACCCCTCGTCGGATGATGAAGTAATCCATCTTATATTTATATCGGCTGATATAGGTTCAAAAAGCTCTATCGTTTTACCGTCCGCATCTGCGGCTAGAAAATTATATTTAGCTCCAGGAAAATTCTTCATAATCAAATCAAGTAAAGTATCCCCAGACTCAAGAGCGTAAGATTTGTCGTTTATTGCAACTGAAATATTCATTTTTAAATCCGTTAAAAAAAACAATAATATTGACGAAAACTACACTTTTTATTAAAAAATGTCAAGAAAATAAGAAAGATATTTAGCGTACGAGCCCTGTTAAATCAATCTCTATTACGTTTTTAAATAATGTATAAAAGTTAGAAAACATGAATACGCTAACTATAGCTATTTTAGTATATTCAAAACGGGAATTGCCGCTTTTTTCTATCCGATCTTTAATACGGCGTTCATCCAATCGACAAAATGGTCAATATTTTCATTATTAGTCGAAGACACTTTAAATACCGACGCGGATTTGTTTACCAATTTTATTCCTCGAATATAATACTCCTCGTCAAATTGGACATACGGAGAAAGATCTATTTTATTTATTATTACCGCGTCGGATCGTTCAAATATATATGGATATTTGTAAGGTTTGTCGCTACCTTCGGTAACGGTCGTTATTAATACTCTTAACCTTTCGCCGAGATCGTATTCGTTAGTGCAGATAAGATTCCCGACGTTTTCAACAAAAATGATATCGTAATCTTTGTCGATTATCTGCTCCAAACTTTTACGTATCATAACCGCGTCTAAATGGCAACCCCCATGCGTATTTATCTGAAAAGCGTCAATTCCGAGTTTATTTAGCTCTACCGTATCGATATCCGATTCAAGATCCCCTTCGATAACAAGGATTTTTTTATCTCTCAGTTTATTAATAACGTTTATCAAAAAAGTTGTTTTTCCGCATCCCGGAGTCCCTAAAATATTAATTAACGAAATGCGCTTTTCTAATAATTGATTTCTTATTTCAAGAGCCAATTTATCGTTATCTTCAAAAATATTTTTTTGTATCTGTATTATTTTTGTATCTATACCAATCATATTCGCCCCCGTTTATCGTATTTCAGCAAATTATAATTATTATTGAGCTTTTTCAGAAATATTCTCTTCTATTTCAATACTATCAATATAACACTCTTTACCGATCTTAGTCGGCTCCCCTTCTTCGGCGCAATCCGGACAATTAAATTCAAATCTTTTCCTTTCAAAATATATTCCGCACTTTGGGCATCTTAGTTTCGATTTAACAAAACTCATGTCAAGAACCGCGCCTTTCGCTATGGTCCCTTCCGAATATCTATTGAAATAAAATTGTAACGAATCCCCCATAAATCCGGTATCTTCGCCGACAATTATTGAAATTTTTTTTATCTTTACCGACTGCGAATTGTTTACTTTATCAACAACAATTTTTAAAATTGACTCTATAACGGAACTTTCATGCATTCCTAAAAACCTCGACGATTCTTTCCGCCGAAGGAGCGGTATATTCCGAAACGGAACTTAGACATTTTTTTGGGCATACGTCGACGCACCATTCGCACGCCGCGCACTTCATCCTCTCAATTTGCCAGAATTTCTCAGTTCTAGAGACGGTTATAGCGTCTGCGGGACACTTTTTTGAGCATATTCCGCAGAATATACAATTTTCTATATCAATCTTTATTCCGCCTTTTGTTCTTTCATAGTTCAATCTTTTAACAAAGGGATATCTTTTAGTCGCGGGTCTTGAA
>JAGOCL010000227.1 GCA_017998755.1 Spirochaetota bacterium
GTAAATTTCTTCTTAGCGCCCTCATAATTGGACTTATCGTGTAATTCTTTGATTATTTTCTTTAATACCTTCTGCTTCTCAGCTTTATCTTTTATTAATTCCGCCATATATAAGCTCCTTGATAGAAATGTTATTTAACCGGATTATATCAATTCTTAACAAATAATAAAAGTATTTTTTTCATATTGCTCGGTAGTAAATAAAAAATAGTTCTTCTAAAGATTTTTACCCCAATTTGTTTTGACGGCATAATCAAAGCATACTTTGAAAATATCGTAGCTAAACTTTGGACATCCGACGCCGTATTTAGATAAAATAGAGTCGGTTTTTTCATTAATAAATTGACGCAAGTCGTAAAAATATGGAAGATATTGTTGAATATAGTTGTCAAATAGAATTTCCAGACCATTTTTGGGATTTTGTTCAAAATCGCCGATTTCGACCGTTTTTAGCCCGTCTAAATTGAAATGTTTCATAATATAAGACAAAATATCGTCAATAACGGTTTTGTTTTTGTTAGTTATATGAAAAATATCGCCTTCAAGGGATTCGTTAAATATAGTAATCACCGCGTTAGTAAAATAATCTACGGGAATTATGTTTATCGATCCGCCAGAGTTTTTCTCAAATCTTATCGGAAAAAAAACCTTTCCGTCTTCATAAGTTTTTATCCCAATTTCTTTTGCGTTTTCATCTCCATTTTCAATATCTTTCAGAAAAACATTTTTCAAAAAGAGCAAAGTTTTAATCGGATAATATAGCGCGTTAAATCGAAACGTCCTTCCTGTCGCCGAATCTCCATAGACGATGGATGGGCGATAAATATTCAGCCGAATCCCGTTTTTATTGCAAAGTTCGTAACACAGTTTTTCTCCGGCGTTTTTACTCTCTTCGTAATCGTTATAAAAGTTATTATTATTGAAAAGCTCTTCTTTGCATACTCCCTCTACTTTTCCGGCAGAATAGGCGGTGCTAATATGGTGAAAAAAATAGCAGCCGCATTTTTGCGCAAAATTAAGAATATTTTTAAGCCCGTTTATATTCGTCTCTCTTATTTTATCGCTCATTTTCTCATTAAAAGAAGTCTCGCCGGCGGCGTTAAATATTTCCGATATGTTTTCAACAAGGTAATTATAATCGTCCGGGGATAATCCGAAATCATGAGTTTCAATATTTCCTTCAATAATTTCATAATTAAAATTATCATTATCGGTTATATTAAACCAGTCGAATATTTTCTTTAATCTCTCTTCCGGGCTTTCGTCCCTTTTTCTTCTGATCAAAAAAATTAGTTCGTATTTTTCTTTAAGAAGAGATAGCGCAATATGGCTTCCAAGAAAACCGGTAACGCCGATAAATAATATTTTATTTTTACGGCTATTTCTTAACTTTATTATCTCGTTTTTTTCTTTTTTCATATAACGCCGCTTTTATGTGTATAATAAATTTTCGCTTCTGCAAAACCCCTGATGCAACGTATAGCGAATCCATTTTACGCCAATATATTTTGCCGAATACCCCTCTATCATCGCGCCAGCTTTAAAAATAGCGGCTCTACATTTTTCTATCTCGTCGGCGTCCGTATGATCGATATAATAGTCGTATTCATAAACCGCTCTTTTCCCGTAATCAAGCGGCGTTATAAAACCAAAATCATTTTTAATCCCAAACTCGTCCGCTACGGCTCTAAAATCGTCGTCCATCGATTGTATCATTTCGGTATTATTCATAGGAATATATACAATAAACGCGACTACGTGCTTTTCTCTCCCCATTCTTGAGCTTAAAATCCTAAACATACTAACCCAAACAAGATCTGTTAATTCCGGTCTTGAATAAAGTTTTTCATAGAATTTTTGTAAATCTGCGGGAACAGATTTTGAAAAACTCTCCGGAGTCGAGCTAAGAGCCGCTTTCAGCAAAGGGCGTATCTTTTTATCTGTTAACAGAGAATAAATTTTATCTTTTGAAAAGTTATCGATAATCTCGATAAAATCTTCCGACGCTAATTTGGGTAATCCGAGTATCAGAATTTTTAACAACTCGTTGTCGATAAAATTAACCGATATTTTTTTTACAATTTCGACGCTATATTTATCTCCTATAAAGAGAACCAGATATTTTATATTGAGTTTATCGTAAAATATATCTTTAGTCAATTTAGCGATCTCGACGGTAGGCGATATAAACGTCGATAGATATTCTCCGCCAAGAATACCTAAGCCGACGCCTAATCTTCTTTGAGCTAAATCGCGAGAAAACTCGATCGCCTCTTTAAAATTATCAAACGGGATAAGTATTCCCTCTTCGTCTTTTGCGATCGGCTGAAGTTTCATAGATAGTCCGGCGCAGATACCGGGAAGCGGAAACTCCCCTTTTTTATAACTATATAAATTGGGGGAGTTCTTATCGTTTAACTCAAATAATTCTCCTTTACTATCGATAAACTCTGCGTCTATATAGTTATCCGCGAGAGTACCGTATGCGTATGAAAAATTGGAAAAGATCCCCGAACACATAATATTAGCGCAAACTAAAGCGGACGGTTCGGCAACGTTAACTCTATATCCTTCCGAGTAAACCTTCTTTTGCAGATCAAACGCCGTAACCCCCGGCTCGACAAATACCTTCCAGTTATCCTTATCGATTTTGATATCCTTCATTCTATTTACGTCTATTACAACCCCTTCGCTCATTACAAATCCCATAACGCTTGACCCGTTGCCGCGGATGTTGTATTTGATTTGATAGTCGGCGCAAAGTTTGACGATTTTCTGAATTTCCTCTTTAGTTCGAGGCGCCGCGATATATTTTGGCGTCGTTAACGGAGTCAGAGGCGAAGGGTCGTTCGCATAGCAGATAAGATGCGCGGGATCGTTTGTAGCCCATTGTTCGCCGACGATATTTTTGAGGTCGTCGAGAAACCGATCTGATTTTGTCTTAATAATTTCTTTTCCGGATTTCTTGTAATCCTCGACATATTTTTTTAGCTCTTTCATAACGGCGACCGGTCTTAGTTCCGTAACAAAATGACACTGCTTATCGCATACTCCGCAGAGATTGCAACTCTCGGCAATATTAACTAACCCCTCGGTTACCCCGACGTTTCCTTTAGCAAGGTTATCGTAAATATCCATCCTACCCTGAGGATAAAATCCGACAAAGTTGCCCCCTATTGCAGAATGACAAATCCCCGTTTCAAGAAAGTCTATCTTACACATAGCGTAATGCCTGCAAGACGAGGCGATCTTAACTATTTCTTTATTAAACATTTTATTTCCTTTATTTTTTTAAAATTATAATCTTCCAAACGTATTTATGAATCATTTAAATATAAAGTTTTCATATTTTGATACGGGAGTATTATTTCATCCGCATTACTTTAAAACATTTTATTCTATCGCCGTCAATTAAAATTTTAATATTGTTTTTTTCGATCATTAAATATCATATTTATCTCATATTCTATAAAAAAATCGCCCGCTTTATTCGGTTTAAAGCGGGCGTATTTTTTATATATTGACGTATTACGTATTATACCGTTTTCTTCGCAAAAAGCGACGCTATCAGCCGTATAGCGGAGGTAATTACCGACAATCCGGCTATCATAAGCCATATTTTGTAGTCAAATATCGGTTTTACTCCAAAAACCGTATTTAGCCCCGGAATATAGATAATTAATCCGATCATTATCGCCATAGCCAAACTGAAAAGTTTTAACAATTTATTAGGAGCGGTAAATTTCCCGAAGAACTTGCCGTCTCGCATGATAAACACATATATCTGCGGCGATATCAACGTTATCAAGAACGCTATGGTTTGA
The DNA here is from genome assembly GCA_017998755.1 of Spirochaetota bacterium. Taxonomy (GTDB): domain Bacteria; phylum Spirochaetota; class GWE2-31-10; order GWE2-31-10; family MWDO01; genus MWDO01. Next base: position 3,824 of record JAGOCL010000227.1, read on the forward strand.
GCCATAACAATATCGTTATTTGTAATTTTCAATCCTATAAGATAACCGGCGGTTATCGCTATACCAAATATTATACCGTCGATAATCATATTGATTCTATCGGAAATTTTCAGAACCGATTTTTCATTAATAAGCGGTTTCTTTTTCATAATAGCGTCGTTCGACGGATCGATACTAAGCCCGACGCCCGGAGCCGTTTCCATAACGACGTTTGATAATAAAATCTGTATCGCCGACAACGACGCGCCGGGACCAAAAAACGTGGATAAAAGAATCGTTACGACTTTTCCGATATTATTTGTTATAAGATATTTTACAAGTTTCTTAATATTATAATAAACCGTTCTCCCTTCTCGGATCGCGTTGACAATTGTCGTAAAGTTGTCCTCGGCTAAAATGATTTTCGCCGCCTCTTGAGTTACCTGCGAACCGGCGCGTCCCATAGCGATTCCGACGTCGGACTTTTTAAGCGCCGGAGCGTCGTTAACCCCGTCGCCCGTCATAGCGACTATGTGCTCGTTATTTTTTAAATATTCGACAATTTTCAGTTTCTCCAGAGGCGTAACGCGCGAATATACCTTCAACTTCTCCACGTTGAGAGTTAGTTGTTTTTCGCTCATTTTTTCAAGTTCGCTACCTTCTACGACTTGATCGATATTGTCGGCTATTCCGACATGCTCCGCTATGCTGTAACCGGTTTTTTTACTGTCGCCGGTTATCATAACTATATTTATATGCGCTTCTTTTGCCGTCTTTATCACCGCTTTAACTTCGTCTTTCGGCGGATCGTAAATCGCCGCGCATGCTAAGAATGTAAAATTCGAAGTCATATCCTCTTTCTCAATTTTATGATTTGAATTTCTTATATTATCTTTTTTTATAAAACCTATCAGCCGATACCCCTTTTCAGATCGCGTTCCCAACTCATGGATTATTTCCGTTTTTATCTGGTTAGTTAGAGCGGCAGTTTTATGATTGATATAATATTTATCGCATAGCTCGAGTATTTTATCCGGCGCGCCTTTAGCGATAATTTCAATCTTATTGTCCGGACTTTTTACCAAAGCCGCCGAATACATATATTCCGATGAAAAAGGGATAGTATCAAGAGTTTTATACGGATCGAATTGTTTAGGTTTGTATCCCGTCAGAAATCCCGCTTTCAATAAAGCAAGTTCGGTGGGATCT
>JAGOCL010000228.1 GCA_017998755.1 Spirochaetota bacterium
AGGATAAATGTAGTCGCTAGTCGCTTCAATATTTCCCGTTAAGTCTATCGTTGTATCATAAGAACTCAGATCTGAAGTTATGGATATGGATAGTTTATCCAGTATCTTGCCCTCGCCGGCGTTCATACTAAAAGTCAAAGTTACGTTACCGTTATAAGTATTCTTCGGATCGGGTCCCAGTATTGATAAAACCGGCTTATCCAGACTCTTTTGAGTAAAAGCTTTCACCGTCTTTGCCGAAGTAGCGACTCCGTTCATATCTACCGGCAATATATGTATCTTATAATCCCCCGTCCCTTTTGGAGTCGTTAACTGCCACGAGTACGCTTTCGGATTATTCGCCGTCAGATCTATCCTACCGGCGCTTGCGTTCGAGCCCGCGTAAATTCCCCACAACGTATAATCGCTCGTCGGCTCTCCTTCTCCCGTTTCCGTCCCATTAAAATCTACGCTCGTTTTACCGATAAACCAGTATATAAATTCCAATCCGTCGTCGTCGCTCGCCTCTCCCGTCGCAACAGATTGCGGAAACATAACGTCTCCGTCGTTTTGAGGTATAGTTATAGTCGCGTTCGGTTTATCCAAACTTTGATCTATGTTATAAGTTCTGTTTGTCCAACCTACGTTGCCGATGTTGTCCACTGACGCTACTATCAACTTATAACTTTGCGCGCCGCTTGTAATTTTCTCGGTATCAAAGCTATAACTCCAAGCCGCTTGCGTAAAATCTACCCTATGCCATATTACCGTAGTTCCATTTACGCTAGATAAAACTTCGTTCGCTTTTGCATCAAGCAAGGTTTTTGTATTAAAATCGTTAGTCATATCCGGAACCGCTCCGGTATAGTAACCGAAATACAGAGCGTCCACTCCCGAATAGTCGTCCTCCGCAGTTCCGCTTACCGTTACTTTTCCGTTCAATCCCGAACTTGCAGACGGATTCGTTATTTTTACTATCGGAACAGAGTTATCCGCCTTCAGATAAAAATCGGAGACTCTCGAATCTTCGCTATTGTCGTTTGTACAATATACGCTTACCTTTATATCGTGAGATAAGTCGTCCACGTACAATAAAGAATTAATTGGTATAACGTAACCGTTTAGGTTGCCGTTGGAATCTGTATCGCCGCTTACGTCTATCTTTTGGTAATCGCTCGATAAGTCGCTCGGATAGTTATCTATCCCCTCTATCCTATAACTCAAATACGTTACCTCTTTATCTTCTCCTCCCGTCGCGTTTAAGGTAACATTAATCGTCCCTTTCTGAGTCGTCCTCGAATCGGGAGATATTATCGTCAAAGTTGGAGCGTCCGACGTCTTCTGAACAAATATCTTACTAATAGGAGTAACGGGCGTTAATCCGTTTACGTCTTCCGGAACTATATACATATAAAAAGTCCCTTTTTTATTCGCAGTTACCATCTGCCAAGATAATATCTTAGGAACGTCCGAACTCAAATCCACGTACCCGTGAGCGATGTCGCCCGTAACTACTATAGAAGAACCGTCGTCGTTATAACCGGCCGGAGTCTTCCATGTTTTGAAATTTGCAGTATTCGTATCAATATTCCCCAAATACCAGTAATAACCGTTCAATCCGTCGTCGTCCCATATCGTTCCCGACGCCGTCGATTGCGGAAACGTTATTGCAGGAGAGCCCGACGGAGAGCTTATCTTTCCGCTCGGTCGGTCTTTGCTCTGATCAAGATAAAAATAGCCTATCGATTTCTGACTGTTCGGGTTCCCCGCCATATCTTCGGTCGAAATATTTACTAAATATGCCTTATTGTTTTCAAATGAGTCCGAAGACGTGTCTATATTAAAAGTAAATTTGGATGGAAAGCTGTTTTCCCCAGCCTCTGCCGGCAACGCTCGGTTCTTTTCAATCGTTACCGTCTTTACCGGAGTCGTTAAATCTTCGGAATCGTATATATCAAGCTTAGTCGTATTAATTATAAACGTATCGTCGACATACCCTTTTATTTGTAATATACCGTTAGAAAAATATTGTAAGTTTATAAAATCGGAGGAAGCGTCGGATGCTACTAATTGATTAAAAAAAGCGGTTGTCTTTAAATTTGGATCGGTTATCGTAACCTCCGGACTATTATCGTCTACCGTCAGATACATCCTCGTCTGAGCCCGGTTGCCTCGCTCGTCGTAGGCAAATATATCCAGAAGTTTATCCCCTTCTCGCGAATTTGTTATCGCGTCAATAGGAAATACCAAATTCCTTACCCACGTTCCCCCTTCTATAGTATTACCGTCTATTGTAGCGTCCCACGTAACTAAAGGTTCCGTTCCGTTCAATTGCAATTGTACTTTCACGATTCCTTTGTTGTCCCTGCAAGTCCCGGAAATCGTAAAACTTGAATTTACGAAATCTCCGCTTATGTGAGACGTAACCGCCAACTTAGGTTCTTCGAGGTCGACTTCGGTGCCGACGCCGAAAAACGGATTCACGTTACAACCTATAAAAAGCCCCGCGATTGTTATTAGGATAAAACCTAATACTATTTCTAACTTCTTAAACATATTTCCTCCAAAATAATTTATATGCAAATTTACTCAGTCTAATTATAGTCCATAATTATTTTAATTTCAAGACGCAAATATAAAAAAAGTAAATTTTTTGAAATATTTGTATATATTTTATAAATTCCCTCTATTCTAATATTTTATCAATTCATAAAGATGGTCGAGTATTTTTTAAAATTATTGTTTCCTTTCAATTGATTTTTATTTATTCCAGCTTTGTAAACTTTGTCTTAATATTCGAAAATATTTTATAAAAAGTTTATTCTTTATTATCGGATTTTATACTTATAAAAGATAAAAACATATCATTGTTCCGATTGTTTTTATTGTTATTTTGATAAAATTCTGTTATTGTTCGGAATAATTAACAATAAGGAATATATTATATGAAACTAGGCATTGTGGGGCTACCTAACGTTGGGAAAAGCGCTCTTTTTAACGCGTTGACTAAAGCGGGAGCTCAATCGGCAAATTATCCGTTTTGCACTATCGATCCGAATATCGGGACGGTTCCGGTGCCCGACGAGAGATTAACCGCTCTTGCAAAACTTTATGAAACCGACAAAATTGTTCCTGCATTCGTAGATTTTGTAGATATCGCCGGATTAGTAAAAGGCGCGTCTCAAGGGGAAGGGCTTGGAAATAAATTTTTATCTCATATCAGAGAGGTCGACGCGATCGTGTCGGTCGTTAGATGCTTTGAAGACAAAGACGTTATTCACGTCGAAGGGGCGGTCGATCCGGCAAGAGACATAGAAACGGTCGAAACGGAGTTGATCCTTGCCGACATCGAGACTCTTCAAAGAAGAATAGAGAAAGTACAGAAAACCGCAAGAATGGGGGCGGACAAGAAAGCTAAAGAAGAGCTGGTTTTTATGGAAAATCTTATGAAATGCATATCGGACGGCGCTCCCGCTCGTACTTTTACAAAAGACGAAAAGGAAGTTGAGTTTATGAATTCTCTTTTCTTGCTATCCACAAAACCGGTCATATACGCGGCGAATGTTTCCGAAGCGGACCTCGCGTCGGGCGACGTTGAGAATAATCCGCGCGTTTTGGCTATTAAAAATATAGCCGCCAAAGAAGGCGCGGCGGTTATCGTTGTTTCGGCAAAAGTTGAAGAGGAGATCGCCCAACTTGACGAATCCGAGAAAAAGGAGTTTCTGGAAGCTCTTGGACTTAAAGAATCGGGCTTAGACAGATTAATTACAACTTCGTATAAATTGCTGGGGCTTTTCAGTTTTCTAACCGCCGGTAAACCGGAAGTAAGAGCGTGGACTATCCCCGTCGGAACTAAAGCGCCTCAAGCGGCCGGTAAAATTCACACCGATTTTGAAAAGGGCTTTATCAGAGCAGAGATAGTGAATTATAACGATTTACTGAATTTTGGATCGGTAGCCGCCGCCCGCGAAAAGGGAAAAGTCAGAGTAGAAGGTAAAGATTACGTTATGCAAGACGGCGACATTGTGAATTTTAGATTTAACGTGTAAAAAAGTATGAACTCAAAATTAGATAAATACCTTGAAACAATTAAAGATAAAAAAATCCTCATACAGGGCTTAGGTTTAAACGGCGGCGGGGTCGGAACTGCGCTGTTTTTTTTAAAAACGGGAATTCCCGTTTTTATAACAGACCTAAAATCCGAGGTCGAACTGGAAGATTCGCTAAAAAAACTATCGGATTACAAAAACGTTAGATATACGCTCGGTTGTCATAAAGAGGAAGATTTCTTAAACGCCGATATCGTAGTTAAAGGTCCCGGAGTTCCCCCTACTAACAAGTTTATACGGCTCGCCGAGGATAACGGCGCGATTATAACAAGCGATTTGGAGATATTTTTTAACATCGCGCCTTGCGATATATACGGAATAACGGGCAGTAAAGGCAAATCTTCGACGGTTTCATGCATTTATAGCATTTTTAAAGCTAAAAGCGACAATTCCTTTCTGGGGGGCAATATTACGATATCTCCGTTAAGTTTTTATAACGAACTAAACGAAGATAGTCTTCTAATACTCGAACTTTCCAGTTGGCAATTAAGGGATTTGCGCGGAAAGAACTTTAAATTAAAAGGCGCGGCTATTACAAATCTCATGCGCGATCATCAAAATTATTATAAAAATATGACGGATTATCTAGACGATAAAAAGGTAATTACAGACAATCAAAATTCGGATAATTTTTTTATTCTTCCTTATAAAGATAATTTGTTGAATACTGAAAATATCAAAACCCAGTCGGAGGTTTATTACTACTCGACGAACGACTGCGCCGCCGACTTTTTTTACGATAAAGACGCCGCTTATAAAGAAAACGGGAATAATAAAGAAATCATATTCGACGCTACAAAAATTCATGTCCCGGGCGAGCATATAAAATCAAATATTTTATTAGCGGCGGGATTTTGCTCTCTCGCCGGGATTGAAAGAGAATTTATAGAGAGCGGGAT
>JAGOCL010000229.1 GCA_017998755.1 Spirochaetota bacterium
AGAAATATTGAGAAATTTAGGCGGCGAAAAAGACGAAGATTTGCAACATAAATTGTACTCTTTAACGGAAAAATACGGAGTTAAGGCGGGGGCGATATTTATGCCGATAAGAATAGCTATTACCGGGACTAACAAAAGTCCGGAGCTTTTTCCGGTCATGAATATACTAGGAGTTGATAAGACTCTAAATAGGATAGATAAAGCGATCGAAACGCTGAAAAATCAATAATATTTTATATCTTTTCTTTATAATCGTCGTTAAGGAGATAAAATGCTGAAAAATGAATCGCAAGAGGCGCTTATTTATAAAATTGCGGGATTATCGACAATAATAATGTTGATAATCATTCCTATTCAGATCATAGTTTTTGCGCTAAACCCTATACCTTCCGGCGTAGAGTCGTGGTTTAAATTATTTGTCGAAAAACCGTTAATCGGCTTTTTTCACGCCGATTTCTTTATTATGGTTAATAATATTCTCATAGCGATAATTTATTACGCTTTTTACTGTTCTCTGAAGGATATTAACAAAAAACTGCTTCAGTTAGCATTATTGTTAGGTTTTATAGGTATAGCGGCTTATCTTTCGTCAAACAAAACCTTCGAACTTTTGTCTTTGGCTCGGTCGTATTCTACCGAAACAGACTCAGCCGCTAAACAGATATTACTATCGTCGGGGAAAACGATGTTGTTAAGTTGGCAAGGAACGGCTTTCGACGCATATTACGTCCTAAACGGAGCGACTTTGATTATCGTTTCCTTGATAATGATTCGTTCGCAGATTTACGGTCGAATTACCGGGTTTATAGGACTTTCGGCGGGATTCTTTATGGTTATACCTTCTACCGCCGGTAAAATTGGTTTGGTTTTTTCTCTTTTGTCGCTGATACCATGGTACGTTTTTTCAATTAGGTTTTGTATAGTGTTTTTTAGACTTGCGGGCGCTAAGATAAAATTAGACCAGCATTAATTTTTTTTTAAATATATTGATATTTGTAAAAAATCCGTTAATAATTCATAAAAAATATATCTTATTTTCATTTCTATTAAGATTAATATAGATTTTTTCAAAAATAAAGTAATAATTATTATATAATTATTTTTTTTGGAGGCTCTATATGAGAAAGGTATTTGTCGGTTTATTAATTATTTCATTATCCTTTAGCGTCATTTCTTTAAACGCTCAGAGTTCGGACAATCTGATACAATTGGCTATACTTCTTGACACAAGCAACAGTATGGACGGACTTATCGATCAGGCGAAGTCGCAGTTATGGAAGATTGTTAACGAACTTGCTCTTTCCAAGAAAAACGGGCAAACGCCAAAGATCGAGGTTGGTTTATTCGAATACGGAAATTCTAGTCTAGAAAGAAACGACGGGTATATTCGATTGGTATCCCAATTAACCGGAGATTTGGACCTTATATCCGATAAATTATTCGGTCTTGTTACAAACGGAGGGGACGAGTATTGCGGAGAGGTTATTAGAGAGGCGACTAAAAAGTTTAATTGGAGTAAAAATAACAATATATTAAAAGTAATATTCATTGCGGGAAACGAATCGTTTGATCAAGGTTCCTACGATTATAAGAAAGCGTGTAAAGAGGCGATTTCGAAGGGTATCGTCGTTAATACTATTTTTTGCGGCGACTCCCAAGAAGGAATCGACACATTCTGGAAAGATGGAGCTGAACTCGCTGACGGCAAATATATTAACATCGATCAAAACGAAGTTTACGCATATATCGAGGCGCCGCAGGATAAAGAGATACAAAAGTTGAACGAAGATCTTAACGGCACATATGTGTCATACGGCGTAGAAGGAAAACAAAAAAAAGAGATGCAAACCAGGCAGGATTCCAACGCTATGGAGATGAGCGCCGAATCATATATTCAAAGGTCTGTAACAAAGTCTTCGAAAAATTATAACGCATCCTCGTGGGATATAGTGGACGCCGTTAACAATGATAATGTGAAAGTAGAAGATATAAATGAAAAAGAACTCCCGGACGAGATGAAAAAGATGTCAAAAGAAGAACGAAAAAAATATATTGACGATATGACTAAAAAAAGACAGGAAATTCAGGATAAAATCAAAAAATTGAACGACGAGAGAAACGACTATCTAAATAAAAAAAGAGCGGAGAACTCTGAGAAGAGCGCGCTCGATACGGCGATTATCGAAGCGGTTAAGGATCAAGCAAAAAGCAAAAATTTTAAATTCTAACGGTATAACAAATGAAAAAGATAATAATTTTTTTGTACTTAACAATTGTCGCGTCTCTTTTTGCCGACGGATTTATTATAGTCAACCCTCCGACTTCCGCTATATCAAATTTTCCGCTCGAGGTAAAATATCATAACGTAAAAGTATCTATCGACGATTTGCAATCTGTAACAGAGATAGATCAGGTTTTTCACAATCCGACCAATTCGATTCTCGAGGGAACTTATCTGTTTCCCGTTCCGAAAAGCGCCGTTATCAAAGAATTCAGTATGGATATAAGCGGAAAAGAGACGCGAGCCGAACTTCTCGACGCTAATAAAGCCCGCGAGATTTACGAAGATATTGTTCGGAAAATGAAAGATCCCGCTTTGTTGGAATATTCGGGAACCGATCTGTATAAAATTCGGATTTATCCTATCGAACCAAGATCGGATAAAAGAGTTAGAATAAAATATTCGGAAATTCTTGAGAAAGATATGAATACTATTGAGTATATTTATCCTCTTAATACTGAGAAATTTTCCGCAAAACCGCTAAATAACGTAACAATTGTCGTAGATATTAATTCATCGATCGACGTTACTAACGTTTATTCAACGACGCACGAGATTGATATAGTTAATAAAAATTCTAATAAAATAAAGGTAAGTTTTGAGGCGAATAATACTAAGCCGAACATTGATTTCAAGTTGTATATTAATCAAAAAAAATCTAAAGTCGGCATATCTCTATTGCCGTATAAAGAAAGAGGCGAGGACGGTTATTTTTTAATGAATTTATCCGCGTCTATAGAAACTGACGATACCATAGCTAAGGACGCAACCTTTGTTCTAGATAATTCGGGCAGTATGTCGGGAAAAAATATGGATCAGGCGAAGAAAGCGCTTAAATTTTGCGTAGATAACCTCAACGCTAACGATAGATTTGAGATAATAAGGTTTTCTACCGAAGCGGAGCCGCTTTTTGGAAAACTTGAAAATAACAGCTCGAATAATAGAGACAGCGCTCGTAAATTCATCGATAAAATCGAAGCCGTCGGAGGCACAAATATAGACGAAGCTCTGAGTCTCGCTTTAAAAAACGGCGGCGCGAATAGACCGCATTTGATAATATTCATAACCGACGGCAAGCCGACAATCGGAGAGACCGACGAAAAAAAATTGCTTGATAAAATTAAATCCGGAAATAAAAACGGCGTAAGGATATTTACATTTGGCATCGGTTACGACATCAATACTCATCTTTTGGATAAAATTACGGAACAAACGAACTCCTATCGAAGCTATATTACCCCGGACGAAGATATAGAAGATAAGATATCAAAATTCTATATGAAGGTCAAATCGCCGGTTTTTACCGATATTTCTCTTAAATTTGTCGGAAATTCAAGGATTAATCAAATTTATCCATCAAAGATCCCCGATATTTTTAAGGGCTCTTCAGTTAATATTGTCGGACGGTATTCCGGCGACGGAAAAGTTAAAGCGCTACTTGAAGGTAAGATAAACGGTAAAACGGAGAGTTTTAGCGAGGAATTTGTTTTTCCAAGCGATAGCGTTAAATACGATTCCATACCGAGCTTATGGGCGGCGAGACGCGTAGGTTATCTTTTAGATCAAATTCGTCTTTTAGGCAAAGAGGAGAAGGAGCTTGTGGACGAGATAGTAGACCTTGCCAGAAAATACGGGATAATTACTCCCTATACGAGTTATCTTATAGTCGAGGACGAAACTACGAGGGTATCAAGAAACGAGCTTGACGCTAAATACCAAACTTACGATAATGCGTCGGCTAGCTCTTACGCGCAACATAACGAAAATAAGAGAAGATACGACGTTATTAAAGAAAAATCCGGTAAAGATAGCGTAGAAGCGAGCAGGGGATTCCAAAATTTGAACGATTCGGAGAATATCGATAAAATTCAAAAAATAGAAGATAAAAATTTTACTATTTCTAACCAATTTCAGATAAAAAACATAATGGGAAGAAGTTTTTATCAAAGCGGAAATTTTTGGAACGATTCTTTGATTCAAGAAATTAGCGAAAGCGCCAAAACAATTAAAATAAAATTTGCGAGCGACGATTATTTTTCGCTAATGAAGAAGAATCCCGAAGTATCAAAATATCTTTCTTTGGGTAAGAATATAAGGTTTATGTTTGAAAAACTATTATATGAGATATACGAGTAATATTAATTACTACTAACTGTTTCTTACAGACGTAAGAAACAGTTAGGTAAAAAAAAATTATTCCGTCCAATTAACTTCTATTTTTCTGTTTTCGAAATCTTTTATATTTTTTAAGGATTTGCAATCGGCTTTGTGAATAATAATCCCTCTGCCTCTCGACACAAACCCAATAATATCGTCTTTTGGAGAAGGGTTACAGCATTTAGCAAAATTGAATAATAAATTTCGTTCGCCGTCAATTTCAACAGTAATTTTGGGCGATTTTACCTTCTTTATTTGAAATTTTCTTTCATTCGCGATATTTTTATCTTTAATATCTTCTTTTAGCTCCTCTTTTGCATCTTTTTTCTTTGTAAATTGAGACTCTTGATTAATTTGCGATAGAGAGTATTTTATTTTTCTTTTTGCGTGATTAGTTTTAACGTAAGCAAGCCACGACGGCTTGACGTTTGGCTTATTACCGGTTAGTATATCCACAATGTCGCCGTTATTTAGTTCGGTATTTAGCGAAACGATCGCTCCGTTTGCTTTTGCGCCCTTGCATCTATAGCCGATATCGGTATGTATCT
>JAGOCL010000230.1:0-2152 GCA_017998755.1 Spirochaetota bacterium
AAATAATACATATTTGTTGTATATATTATTAATAGAAAATCCAATTTATGATAATTTAACCTTAAATTAGACTTTCTTTTGCGTTAATAATCAATATATCTTATATATACCGCTAATATTCTTGTTAATACCAATTATTTAAGACAAATATGAAGAAATAAAATTGTGGCGCATATATTGCTTTCAAGTAATAAATAACTTTTGGAGGTTATTATTATGCAAAACAAATTAGACAAGATCAACTTACTGGAGTCTATTTTTATAAATGAAGATTTTCAAATATTTATGGATAAGAAGAATAGAGTTTTAACTGAAGAAGAAAAAATCGAGATAAAAGAAAATTGGTACAACTATTCTTCGGTATTTACCAGAATGTGGCTAAATTATCTTTCCGACGATAAACTTGACAATTTATTACAGCGAAAACTTAATCAATATAAGGATTTAACCCAGTATAAAGAGTTATTTTCCTCTCTATAACCGGGGTTGTCTTTGTCAGTGTATAAAGTGTCTCGTTCCTGTAAATATCATAGATACTCCCAGTTCGTCGCACGCTTTTATCGAGTCTTCGTCTTTGACCGAACCTCCGGGTTGAACGATCGACTTGATTCCTCTTTCGGCGGCTAGTCTAACGGTGTCGTCCTTCGGGAAGAATGCGTCCGATCCCATGACGGCGCCTTTTGATTTATCGCCCGCCCAATCGAGGGCGATTTTAGCCGAAGTTACTCTATTCATCTGTCCGGCGCCGACTCCCAATAGCATTTTATCTTTTACAACGACGATTGCGTTAGATTTGACGTGTTTTACGAGCGTTTGAGCGAACTTGAGGTCTTCGATATCCTCCGTGTTTGGAGCGAGTTTTGTTACGACTTTGTACGCTTCGTTTTTTGGAGCGCTCGCGTCTCTCTCCTGAATAAGAACTCCGCCGAGAGTTTTCTTGATTTCAAATAAACCGGCGTCTTTAAAAATAATATCTTTCCATTTATCGTATTCCATCAAGCGGATATTTTTCTTTTTCATAAGTATTTCTTTGGCTTCGACTGTAAAACTCTCGGCGATGATTATTTCTAGAAATATCTCCGAAAGCAGGTCGGCGCTCTGTTTTTCGACAATACCTTTGAAACCGACTATTCCGCCGAAAATCGACACTTTATCCCCTTCGTACGCCGCTTTAAAAGAGTCGAAAGTACTGTTTCGAGACGCCGCTCCGCATGGATTGGAATGTTTGATTACTACGCAAGAGTTAGCGTCGAGGTCTGATAACATTCTTATTGCCGCGGATATATCGCCTATGTTATTAAAGCTCAGCTCTTTTCCGTGAATTTTTCCGTTTACAAAGAAATCTGAAATATTTTTATCGGCAAATGTTGGAACGGAGTTATACGAAGCCTTTTGATGAGGATTCTCGCCGTATCTCAGGTCGAGAACTTTTTCTATCGGTATTGACAGTTTGAGAGCGTCGGTATCTTCAAGAAGTTCGGCGTTCGTATCTATATTGTACAAAGTCTTAGAGATAACAGAGTCGTAAAATGAGGTAGTTCTGAACGTCTCTATCGCCATTTTTAAACGAAAATTCTCGTCTATTCCGTTATTTTTAATTTTTTCTATAAGTTCGGGATAAAATCGCGACGAAGGAACGACGGTAACGTATTTGTAATTTTTCGCTCCCGCTCGAAGCATCGTAGGTCCGCCTATATCGATCATTTCGATAAGTTTTGATAGATCTTTGACGTTCTTTCTTATCATATCTTCAAATGGGTACAGATTAACGACTATCAAGTCGATCAGATCGACGTTTAGCTCGTCGGACTCTTTATCCCTTTTACTAAGTATTCCGGAGTGAATTTTTGTATGAAGAGTTTTAACCCTGCCCCCGAATATCTCTTTTTGATCGGTGAAATCCTCTATTTTTATACATTTAATATTATTTTCATACAAGAGATTGTAAGTGCCGCCGGTTGAGATAATTTCGACGCCGTTGTCTGATAAAACTTTAGCGAGTTCGACGATCCCTTCTTTATCGTAAACGCTTAAAAGAGCTCTGGTTAATTTGTATTCCGACAATTTTGTACTCCTGAAAATTTAGTTTCGACTAATATATCACAATTACATCTTTTCGTAAATAATATAGTAAAAAAATCTAGTAATCGGG
>JAGOCL010000230.1:2252-4964 GCA_017998755.1 Spirochaetota bacterium
GTCGTCGGAAATTTCGTTAATTAATCGATCCACTGGAAGTTCGGAGTTTTTTAAAATCAAATTCAGAAAGCGTTTCTCTCCATATAGATTATTTTCGTTATCTTTAGCTTCTACAATTCCGTCTGTATATAATATTATTCGGTCTCCGTCTAAAAGTTTCACCGAATCGGATAAAAATTTGATACCTTTCATCAACCCGACAAACGACGAATTCACTTTTAGTTTTAGTATATTAGATTTATTCCTGACTATGAAGATATCGTTATGACCGGCGTTAGTGTATTGGATAGTTTTATTTATCGAGTCGATAATACAGTAGAATGCTGTGAAATAATCCGACTCCCCGACGCTTCCCATAATATCTTGAAGTTCCCTGTTTACATTTTCGAGAATTTGAGCGGTCGATAAATTGTCCTTTGAGTAATTATTGAAGGATATTTTAGCCATTGTGGTAATTAGCGCGGCCGGAACGCCGTGTCCGCAAACGTCTAGTATAACTACGCCTAACTTTGTATCGGAAATTTTATAAACGTCGTAAAGATCTTCCCCCAAAGCGTCCATCGGCATATATAAGCCGCGCATATTTAACGCCGCAAATAAAGGAAAACTTTTAGGTATCAACGACTGCTGAATTTTTCTAGCCATTAATAACTCTTTTTTATTCTCTTCATATGCGCGCTTCAATTCTTCATGCAAAATCGTCTTCTCAAGCGTAATGGCCAGGTGTTTAATAATTATCGATACGAGGTAAACGTCGTCGTTTGTAACTAGCATATTCGGATTAATCGAGCCGATAAATATAAAATCCCCATTGTTCTTATCCATTAGGGGTATCCTGTAAAACGATTGGATACCGTCTGATATTTCAGAGTACTCCGGATCGGTTTTTGTCGATTTTATATAAATTTGTTCGTTATTATCGTTTAATTTTGATAATATTTTTTAGGAAGTCTTTGTAATATCTGTCAAAATCCTGAGATTTTATTTTTTTTAAAAACGATAGATATTCAAAATAAAATCTCGGCGAGATATTTTGTAGCGATATATTCGATTTATTTCTTTCTACGATATTGTCGACGAATTCGTAACATTTCCGGGATTTTTCAATTTCGTTTTTTTCCGATAAAATAAATCCATGAAGAAGCTTCTTAAAAATCAAATCGTGCTCGTTCGCGTCGGATTTATCTTCTTTAGTTAAAATATTGTAATAATCAAGCGCTTTATTAATATTTCCGTTATGCGCGTAAGCAAGACCCAATATACTGTAAACCCCGTCGATCGAATGATATGGTATATGGTCGTAATTCAAAATATTCATAATTTTTTTGATAGCGCTCATAATCGTAACGGTTTTTTTGTGGTTAAAGACCATTAGATACGCTAAACCTATGTTATAAAGAGTGATAAGTATTTTGAAAAAATAATTTGAAGTTTTTAGGTAGTTCAGAGCCCGGTTGTAATGTTCGACGGCTTTATCGTATTCTTCTATACAAAGATAAGTATATCCAATGCTGTTATTTATCGCCGCTTTATCAAGAATATTTCCGAAACGCCTGTTTAAAACTTCTGTTTTTTTATAATATTTAAGCGATTTAACTATCTCGCCGTTTGTAGAATAAACCATCCCCAGAAAATGGTATAATCTCGAAAGAATATAGTAATTTCTAAGCTTTTTAGCTTTTTTTACCCCTACCGAACATAAGGAGATATTTTCGCTATACGAATACAAAGTCGGACTCTGAGAAGAATAGAAAAACGGTTCTATATTATAAAATTCGAGTTCGTCCGCTAAAATTCTGCACTTCGATAAGTTTGATTTGATCTCTTCGTTAGACGACGCCCGAATTCTGTGAATCAGACAGAGGATATGAAGGGCTCTGAATATCTGAAGTCGGTCGTTAATATTATTTGCAAGATTTAAGCTGAGATTGATAAAATAGTTTGCTCTATTTACGTCGTTTTTCATCAGATAAGCCCAGCCGGTAGTTCGATAATTCTCGGATATTTTGGATATATCGTTGTTTTTTTGAATTATATTCAAATGCTTTTCGTAGTAGATGATCGCGGAGTCAAAATTCTTTAAATAAAAATTTACGTCGCCGTATAATTTATAAATCTGTTCCAAAAATTTTGAATCGATATCTAATATTTTGTCGCTAATTGAATCGATAACTTTGGTTAGTAAATCAAAACAATCTTCAAAAGCGCAAAAATTATAAAGAATCTTTCCCTTTAAAATTTCTTCATCAATTCTATCAAGATTAATTCTTGTTTCGTTTCTTTTCTCTTCGTTCGTTTCGTCTTCCATAGTAATATTTATTACTTGATATTTTTTTTCAATTTTAGCGAACAAAGAATTTATCTTTGTTGATCCGTTACGTTTCGATAAGACGTCGATCTTGTTGAAAAAAAATATTCCTTCAAAATTGAATTTCTTTTTTTTATCAAATAACAGATATTTCAGTAAAAATGCGCTCGAACGGTTCATAAGATGGAGATTGTCAAAAATAAACAATATTCTATTTTCAGATACGGCGCTCTCTACGAGATTTAATAGCGATCGCGACAATTCTTTTTTTAAATATTCGACTTCGTCGATAACGAAGTCTTCTACTCTAATAAAGACTTTATTTAATAAATAATTTATTATTAATTGCTTGTGCAAATGATAAACGTCGGAATTCTCGACAAAATCAATTATTTCAGTCTTGG
>JAGOCL010000003.1 GCA_017998755.1 Spirochaetota bacterium
GGTTAACGTAGTCGATAAATTTTTTGTTGAATGAACGACGTTAGAGCCGATAACCAGATCGAAACTATCTGCGTCAAACCCTTGTTCGGTTAAATTCCCTTCGATATCGAGTTTCTTAAAAATAACGTTTGGAAATAACGGTTTGAATTTTTTCTCGCAACTTCTCGTAAAAACTTTTGATATATCGGTAAAATAATATTCGATTTTATCAAAATTTTTTAAGCTCTCCATAAGTTTTACGCTGGTTCCGCCGGATCCCGCTCCGACTTCAAGTATTTTAATTATTTTATCCGGGGCGTTTTTTCGTATTTCATAGATATAATTAACCGTAAAATCTGAAATAAGCAAGTTGAAATAATCTGCAAGAATATTGCCGCGGAATATACCTTCTACCAGCTCCATAGAGTAAACAGGGAACATTATTCCGTCGGGACTTTTATCGCCCGATAGAATGTTTCCATAGTTAGAAATACAAATTTCTAAAAGATTGAAATGAGAAGTCATATCGGGATATTTGGTTATGAGGTTTTTTTTAAAACTTTCGGCGTTGTCAAGGTCATTTTTTAATTTTTGGGAGTCGACTTTGTTTGTTGATATGATAATATCGTCGTCAATTGTAATAATATTTTCTTTTTCTAGAATTAGTAATAGTATTTCAAATAATTTTAAATATTTTTCGTTAAGTCTGATTTTATTTTTTATAGTTTCTTTATCTGTATGTTCGTTAGATTTAAGAAAAAAGCCGTTGTTTTGAAAAAACCTTAATAACAATAATCTCCCAAAATATTCAACGTTTGAAAAAAGAGCTCCGCTATCCTTAATATTATCCTCATTTTTATTGATAAAGGAGGAAATGGTTTGAATAATATTATTAAATATTGCGTCGTTGTATATTAAAATATTTTTCGAGGATAACTTCTTTAACGCGTCCAAACCTTCGTCTATTGAGAATTTGTTATTATAAACGCTTGTTAAGATTTCTTTTTTATTCATCGTTATCTCCGGTTTACTGATAAATGAATTATAACATTCATTTTAAAAAAAAACAACAGAAAAACTGAAGTCTAATAGATTTTTAGACATAAATATAATAACTGATTTTAATTTACAACTACAATATTAATTATTATAATAATTAATATTATGGGAGATATATGTGGATATTAAAAAACTGAAAAAAGTTCATATAGTGGGAATTGGAGGATGCGCAAGTTCGGCAGTCGCGGAATATTTGAATCGGCATAATGTAATAGTAACCGGGTCTGAGAGGAAACATCGAAGCGGATTGGAGAAACTTGAGGCGTTGGGAATAAAAGTGTTTTACGAGCATAATAAAAAGAATGTCTTAGGATATGGCGAAAGACCGGATATCGTATTATATTCTCCCGCCGTTACCTCTCTTGATCCTAACAATCCCGAATTGAGCGTTTCAAGAGAGAATAAAATACAATTATCAACTTGGCAATCCTTTATAGGCAACTATTTATCGCAAATTGGTAAAACCGGTATAACTATATCCGGTAGCGAAGGCAAGGGAACTACCGGAGGTATACTAACGGCAATATTGAAAGATACCGAGTTTGATCCTTTATCGATATTAGGCGCTAAAATAAAAGGAATCGATAAAGGGGAGGACTCAAATATATATTTGGGGAACGGTTCGACGTACATTCTTGAAGCGGACGAATTTAATAGAAATTTCTTTAATTATTTTCCAGATATTAATATAATGATTAATTTTCAATACGAACACCCCGAAACTTATAAGAATTTTGAAGAATACAAGGAAGCGTTTTATAAATATTTTACCGGCATGAAAGGCGAAAAAACGCTAATACTTAGAGCGACCGAAACTATAGTCGATTTTGTTAAACAATATTCTATCGATAAAACTCATAAAATAATTTGGTTTGGCGAGGACAAATATATATTGTCAAAAACTACCGGAGATAAATATTTTATCGAAGGTCATAAATTAACTGAAAATGGAAATTATTTTAACATATCTCACAGCGATGGAAACATTGATATCCATCTTCCGTTTTTACCGGGATATATCGTTTCTAACGCAGTTGGGGCGTTACTGGCCGCTAATGAATTGGGGCTGAACATCGGTAAAATTATAAATAACATCAAAAATTTTAGAGGTATGGTTCGTCGATTTGACGTTACAAAAACCAAAGGGAAAGGGGCGATTATAACGGATTACGGTCATTCGCCAGAATCTATTAATTGCATTGTTAGCGAGTTGAGAAATATATACAAAGATAAAAGAATTCATCTGATATTTCAACCTCATTTGTTTTCGAGAACGTACAATTTTTTTGACGATTTTATTTTAGCGCTAAAAAAAGCCGATAAAATGTCGATTGTAGATATTTACCCCGCGCGCGAGAGAGAAGAGGAGTGGAAAGAAAAGGTCTCTTCGGAAATGTTATATGAGAAATTGAAACGTTCGGGAGCGGAGGTTTTTTTTGTAGGAGACCGCGCAAATATTTACGATAAGTTGATTGACAAAATTGATCCGGATGAAGCCACATGTTTTATTGGCGCGGGGGATATGGATTTGTATTACGATAAATTGATAAGAAATTTTACTTAATAATTACTGGTAAAAATCTTTTTGTGAGCTAAAATATAATTATAAATACTCAAAGGATAATAAATTGAGAAGAAAAGTTCTTTTGTACCCATTAATTGCTTTGGCGGTTATTTTTCTTAATTGTTCGATAGATTACTACTCTTACGACCCTTTTTTTCAATCGTATTTTGGATTTGATTCTGAAAGGGATTTTATTTATAAAAAAATGAAAACGATATATTTTTGGAAAGATAAAGTGCCTAATACCGATATAGCTTTGTATAACTCAAATCAGTCGCTTTTAGACGACTTAATGTATAAAGAGTATGATAAATGGAGTTTTTTATTAACTCTTGAAGAATACGAGCAATATTATCAAAATAACGAATACGTTGGATATGGAATTCTATTTAAATGGGCGGACGAAACTCAAACGGATTATCGTATAGGATATGTTATGGATAATTCGCCGGCCAAAGAAGCGGGATTAGATCGCGGAGATAAAATATTAAAAATTAATGATAAATCGATTGAATATATTTTACAAAACAATCTATGGGAGTCTGTTTCCGACGAGATATACAATGGGACGTCGATAAAATTTCAAGTATTTTCAAACTTATCTGATACGACAAAGGACGTATCATTAACTAAGAGAATAATTGATATCAAATCGGTTCACATGTCGACAATTATTTATAATAATAATAAAAAAATCGGATACATTGTTTACAATGAGTTTAACGCCTCTCAATATGATAATACTTACTCATCAGAATTAGCGTCGGCTTTTCAATATTTTAAGGGGAATAACGTAGACGAACTGGTTGTCGATTTGCGTTATAACGGCGGCGGTCGAGTAGACGTTTGTCATTATTTTGCCAATCTTATAAGTAACTCGGGAATGTCGGGAAAGAAATTTATCGAAATGAAATATAACGGCGATTATACAAATTACAATTCGACGTTAAATTTTACTCTTAATAATTATTCTTTAAATCTGACGAAGGTTTTCTTTATTACGACGGATAATACAGCGTCGGCAAGCGAGGCGTTAATTAATGGCCTGAAACCGCATATAGAGGTTAAGATTATCGGCGGAACTACTCACGGTAAACCGGTAGGCATGAATGGTTATCAATTTGAGGATATTATATTTTATCCAATTACTTTTGAGATAATTAATTCTTTAGGCGAGGGAAGATATTTTAACGGTATAACGCCCGACGTTGTAGTTGAAGACGATCTATCCAAACAATTCGGCGATATCACTGAGAAATGTCTAAGCGAAGCGATATATTATATAAATAACGGTTTGTTTTCTGTATCGAGTAACAATGTTAGAAGCGTCGATATTCAAATAAAAAATAAAGAAAATAATATTCCTTTTAAGGGCATTCAAAACCTTGTGAACCGATTTTGATTTGTTTTATCTCAAAAAACGAGGAAAATTATTAAAATTTTTATGAATATT
The DNA here is from genome assembly GCA_017998755.1 of Spirochaetota bacterium. Lineage (GTDB taxonomy): Bacteria > Spirochaetota > GWE2-31-10 > GWE2-31-10 > MWDO01 > MWDO01. The sequence continues at coordinate 4,056 of JAGOCL010000003.1, forward strand.
TTTTTTATTGAAATATATTGACAAACTACCATGAAAAAAATATCATTTAAAAAATATTAAATCAAGGAGTTTTAAATGAAAAAGAATTCGCGTTCTTTTTTACTGTTAGTCGTTATGGCATTCTTAATTTCTGTATTTATTTCTAATTCTTGCGTTTTAACGCCGCTGACGACAAGCTGGAATATTAGCGGGGTTGTAAAATTTCCGGTTGATTCCACTGGTAACAATAACATAAAGTTATGCGCTTATTATACCGGATCGAGTTTAAGCTTAAATACTTCCAGCGTTATCGTAAGCAATGTTGTATCTCTAGGAGATTCGTCAAGCGATGCAAAACCATTTTCTCTCAACATAGACGCGAGCGGGTTATCTCCGTCTAAAGCGGACTATATCAAATTGGTTATTTGGGAAGACGATAACAGTAATGATAAATGCGACATAGCGGACGAATACGGGTATGCGCTAACTTCAAATCAAACATCTGGTTGTTCTTGTTTTGGCCCTTATGTAGAATGGTTGAATAGCTGCAATTACTATTACGACGATAGTTCAAATAGTTTTATGGGAACAGAAAAAGGGTGGAATCAAAAATACGGCGACGATTACAAACCTCTAGACCAAGCCGTTAAAGTCGGAGCTACAATTGAGTACGAAGGAAGTCTATAAATAATATCATAACTTACTACATCCAAAGTCAAACTTTGGAAGTAGTAAGACTTTATCCTCTTACTAATACAAAATTATCGATAAACCAGCTTTCCAGTTCGGGTATTACAAACGCTCTACAAATTATCCCGACTTCCATAGATTCAAATCTCAATTCGGTAAGTCCTTTTTTAAAATTTTTGTCAATATTTACGTATTTCTCCGCGGGGAAACCGTCGATCAAAATATCGCTTTCCGCAATACCAAACGAGTCCGCGTTATTCCATAATTTGACAATTACCTCGCCGACCTTTTCGTTTCGAGAATTATTTATAGATATGACCAAATCCGATGAATCCTCGTCAATAGAATCGGTAATAATATAACCGTCGGGGATATTCTTGATAATTACGCTGTAATCCGCATTATGATACATATCTTCAAAAGCGTTATCGTTATAGTTTTCAATATCTCCCTCAAAATATATGTTGTTATCCTCGTTTTCATTATTTTCATAACTATTGAGTTTGTTTATATATCTTGCGCTACCGTCAATTAAAAGAGATAATTCCGAATTTATAACTTCGTTGGTTTCGTAAATTTTGTTTTTCGAGGCGTCGACTTTAGCGGCGAAAGCTTCGTTTAGTAAATAGTATATCTCTTCTGTAGAAGATACTGATTCGGCTTCTTCGTACATATACTTGTTTAGAATATTCTTGATATAAACAAGCGATCCGTCTTTGTATATATAAACATATTTTACCGAACCGGTTTCTCCGTAAATATTTGCCTCTAAATAAACTTTTTTGTCGTTATCAAAATATCCTATAACTTCTCCCCCTTCCGCCGATTCGTCCATTATCTCGGCAGTTTTAACCTGATATTTGCTTAAATTTTCGGCGACTGAAGACGCGTACAAATCAATATCAGCAATATAACTTTTTTTATCGTCAGAACACGATAAAAAAACAAATAAACACAAAATAATAATTAATCTTTTCATATAAACCTCCATACATTTATTTCCAAAGATAAGTAGATTATATTTATTTTGAATTATTTTTAATTTTTTGTAAATAAAATTCAGATATTTCTTGTATATGTTTTTATTTTAGGAGTATTATGGTCTTTATTACGATATACCAAAAAAATCGTTACCGTTTAGTTTGACAATCTTACAAGCGCAAAATTCTCCTATTTTCGCAGAGTCGGACTCAACTACAACCAATCCGTCGACTTCCGGAGCTTGTCCCCAAAATCTTCCAATGTACAAATCTTCATTTTCTACTTTTTCTTCGACGAGTATCTTTTGGTTTGTTCCTATGAATCGTTTTAATCTTTTTTGAGAAATGTCTTCCGAAACAGATAATAATTGATCCAATCTTGCGATTTTAACTTTAGGTTTAATTTGATCTTTCATAATTCCGGCCGGCGTATCCTCTTCTCTTGAGTATGCAAATCCGCCGATCCAATCTATTTCAATTTGTTTGATAAAATTTATTGTATCGTTAAAATCAGAATCGAGCTCGCCCGGAAAACCTACTATGAACGTCGATCTTATAACGGGATTGTCAAAAACTTTTCTAATATTATCAACAAGATTTATATATTGTTCGGTAGTATTTTTTCTGTTCATTTTTTTTAAAATCATATTTGATCCCGACTGAAACGGTATGTCGAAATATGGTATAAAATTTGGCGTATCTTTCAGTTTATGTAGAAGTTCAATATCTACGCGATCGGGATGTAAATAAAGTACTCTTAACCAATCTGTCGAATTCAAATACTTTGATAATTCTTTTGTTAAGTCTCCAAGCATAGAGCGTTGATAAAGGTCTTTACCGTAGTTAGAAGTATCTTGAGAGATTAAGATTAATTCTTTTAGATTTCCTTTTTTTAAGAACTTTAGCTCTTCTATAAGATAGTACATATCGATTGATCTGAGATCGCCTCGAATAATAGGTATTGAACAGTAAGAACATCTGTTTGAGCAACCGTCGCTTATTTTTAGATATGCGCTTCCGGGATAACTTAGATTTTTTCTTCCGATAGCAAAACTGTTTGAAAACGGCGGTACTGAGACTTTTTCCGACGAGCTAAGGGCGGCGGCTATAGTAGAGACGTCTCCAACTCCGAAAATGAGATCTATTTCAGGGATTTCTTCGATCAATTCATTTTTATATCTTTGAGCTAGGCAACCCGCTACAGCTAATTTTTTACATTTACCGGACTCTTTATACTTCAATAAATCAAGCGTTACTTCTATCGCTTCTTCTTTAGCGCTTTTTATGAAAGCGCAAGTATTTACAATTATTATATCAGCTATATCTGGGGTCGAGACAATATTATATCCGGCGGTTTCAAGGACGTATAACATTTTCTCAGAGTCTACCTGATTTTTGTTACAGCCGAGAGTTTCTAAATAGATATTTTCCATTTATTTTAACGAACTGGATTGCAGGTCGTAACTGCCTAGATTGTTTTTTTCCCATCTTATTAGTTTTACTTCGCATTTGCCCGATTCGCCCGGAGAAAAAACTTTACCGTAATTAGAAAAGTTTAACGAGGCGGCTCCGGCGTTTGTTAACCAGAGAATAACGTATTTAGCGGCTTTTATATTTAGCGAAGAACCGGATTTGAAATAATTTTCAACGGTTTCGTCGTCGTCAATTTGATATCTGAGAAACTGGTCGTTGGAGCAATTTAATGAAAAAGAAAGGTCTTCTATCAAATCTTTTGTAACGATTGTCTCAGGATTTTCGCCGTTAAGATTTTTACCGTCTAAACTCGATAAAGTCGTTTCGCTTTGATCGTATAATTTAAAAGTGATATTGGCTCCCGATTTGTCCCACTGATTTAGTATAATCTCTATATCGTTTCTTTCGTCTCCGTTCATATCTAATTTATGTTGGTAGTTGTGGACTAAAAAAAGTTCCATACCCGAGCCGTAGTTTAAAATCACAGTCGGCGATAACTCCTCTATGGATATTTTGTAATTATTTGACTCGATCGTAAATTCGATAATATCGTCTTTTTTAAGCGAACTTAAAGCCTTTTCTTTTTCCGATAACTTATAAACGTTTGTTTTAATTTCTTTAACGACGGATGTAACGGTTATATTTTTAATTTTCTCAATTTTTTCTTTTTTGTTAATTTCTGCCGACGCTATAATTTTTCTTACGCCAAAGAAACCGCCGACGGCTAAACCGGCCGCAGTCAAGATTATTAGCATAACGACTAATATCGGTCGGAAGTCATATTTTGGTTTAGGTATTAGTTGTTCCATAGGAGTCGGGGTTTCTGCGATTTTGATTCTTTCGTATTTTCTTATAACCTCTTCGCTATTTAATCCTAAATATTCGGAATACGTTCTTAAGAAGCCTTTCAAATAAGCGTCTCCGGGAAATACCGAAAATTCTTCTCTTTCTATCGCTTCGATAAATTTTTTCATAATGTGAGTTTCTTCGACTATATTCATAATCGATAAATTGGCTTTTATTCTAGCTTCTTTAAGAAATTCTCCTAGAGCTTCCATACTTTCAACTATCTCCCTGATTTGATATAAAGTTATCTACAACGTTAGCCGACGTAGGCGGTTCATAGTTAAATAATAAATCGCTAACTTTTGAGTTTATTTTTAAATTGTCTATTTCCAAAGTAATCCTTTTGTAAGCCGCCGTAATTCCTTCTATTTTTCTGATTATACCGTTGTCTTGAATGGTGAGAAAAACTGTATTAAAACCGTTTTTCGAAGAGCGCCATCTTAATAATTTTAATTTATAAACTTTAGAACCGTCTTTGTAATCTAATTGATTTTTAGTTTCAAAATATTCAATGGAGTAAGAAGTTAGAAATTTATCAAAACCTATCGGATTAATTAATATCGGATTGACGACTGTTTCAACTTTTCCATCGGAGTTTTTGGTTTTTTCTTTTACTAAGATTTCTTGTTTTAACACAAGACTAAGATAATCAATATATACCCAAAGATAGTATCCGTTTGTACATATTACTTGTTTGTTTGGTTCCGTAAAATTTATTCTTAACTTTTGAGGATTTTTAAAATACACTTTACCTTTCTGTACATTTTCGTCTTGAGTCCAAGTAATGTCCGCTTCATAATCCGCAATATCTTTTTTGAAACTGTCGGAATATTTTTGAAGTAAATCTTTTGCGCTTAAAAGTTCTTCTTCTCCGTGTATGGAAAAAATAAAAGCTATAAAACAGAAAATTAAAAATATTTTTTTCATTAAAATAACGATCTCCTTAGAATCGCCGCAATAGCGTTATTTTTAAATTTAACAACGCTATTTGTCAAGTCTTTTTTACTTAATTTACCTTTAGGTAATGTCTTTCGAGAAATAAAAGTCTGTTTTTACTGATTTGATAATATTTAGACTCAGGGAATTTATCGACTAAAGTCTTATATAATCTGTAAGATTCTTTATAATCGGGATTAATGTTATTTTTTTCAAGAGAATTCGCCAGATAAAACAACGCCTTATCCTCTACATTAGTTTCCGGAAATAGGTTTAAGATTTTTCTATATTCTGCGATAGCCGAACCGTAACTTTGGATAAGATAGTACAAATCGGCCAAAATTATAGCGGTATCTTTATCGTCGGAAAATTCGTCTTTTTTATGTTTATTAAAAACGTCGACGGCTTCCTTGTATTTTTTTGATTCTTTATAAGTATTTATCAATTCAAAAAAAGATTTTTTATAAAACGCGTTGTCATTAATGCCGAGGTTGAGAGCATAGTTTTCAACGGCTTTGTCCTTATCTCCTAAGATGTAATTAATTCTACCAAGATTATAATATATTTCTCCATCAAAGGAGCCGTTTTTTAAGATTTTTTCGTAAATATCTTTAGATTCGCGATATTTTTTCGAATCAAAAAGATCTCGGGCTATTTTCAAATTATTCTCATCGGTTAAATTTTTATCCGTAGAACTATTTGTTTTGGTTTTGTTATCAATTTCTTTAGAATTTGTATTATTTAAGACGGATTCTTTTGGTTTTATTACGATACTGTAACTTTGTCTTTCAATATAGTTTTCTTTTGCGTCAAACCTTGTAAATAACGCGTTTACTTTACCTATCGATAAAATATTAAAATTGAAAGCGGTATTTTTTTCAGTATTAGTTCTTTCTATTAATTTTATATAATCCGGCTCGATTTTTTTTAAAATCCAATTATCTCCTTTTAAAGAAATTGAAAGTTCGCCGTTTTCTTCCCCGGCTATCTCTATTATTTTATTTTCGATTATTTTAACGTCTTTGATTTTTTCATTGTTGGAAAGATCGTAATTTTTGTCTTCAATTTCGTTAGCGTAGGTTAAAATATTTTCATTGTTATCAAACTCGCTTAAACTATTGGAAAAATTAAGATTATTTTCTGTAGAGAGCGGTATTTTTTCTTCAGGTAATTCTTCAATTAAGGCGTTTGAAATAATTTTGTTTTCTATTAAATTTATATTAATATTATTTTTATCTTTTATTTCAGTATCAAGGCTATCTGAAGAAATATCTATTTCATTTATCGCGTCGATTAGTGTTTCATTTTTACTATTTTTTTTTGATTTTATATCAACTATATAATCGTCTATTTTATAAATATTGTCGGTTTTTTTATGATAACTTACCGGAGAAGTCTTAGGAGCGGGAAGGTAGTAGTCTTCGTCGTCGATGCTGATAACAGTTTTTTTAGTTATTTTTTTTAAATCGGAGACGATATATGTATCAACGTTTGGCCGAACAGACTCTTTTACGGCGAGTCCGGTAGTACCGCACGCTACAATCGACAGACAGGTAAGTAAAGCGCCGAATAATTTTAACAAATTCATTTCTCCCCCCTCTTTTCAAAATTAAACTTCAGATCCTCCTCTATGGAATCTTTTAAAATATCTTCGTAATCTTCTATAATTATATCTATTTCCGGTAATTTGAATTCCTTTATTGACATTAAATCAATATAATCAAGCGACAGGTCGAATACCTTATTTTGGGGGAACAAAAGTTCGTTATTCGTTAAGAAATCCACTTCAGATTCTATACCATAATCTTCCCGTATCGATTCGATAACCGTCGTATCGACTTTTTTACCGACGCCGGATATCATGAAAGATAATATCAGCGTTATTACAATAACAATTCCGCCGACAACTAGGATAATTTTAATAACTTCGGCGAAGTTGTTATTAATTAAATCGAGAATAAGTTTCTTTGTTTTTTTGAGAAAATCAAACGATTTTCTCGACAAATCTTGCAGAAACAATTTTTGATATCCCCTTTTGCTCCTGAGTTACTCCGTACATAATATCCGAAGCTGTTATTGTTTTTTTATTATGAGTTATTATAACAAACTGACTGGTTTCTTTAAATTCTTTTAGTAAATTTATAAATCGCGTAACGTTTTCCTCGTCGAGAGCCGCGTCTATTTCGTCTAAAATACAAAACGGAGAGGGCTTAACTAAAAAAGTGGCAAACATAAGCGATATTGCCGTCATCGTTCTTTGCCCGCCGGAAAGTAGAGTAATATTTTGGATTTTTTGTCCCGGCGGATGAGCGATAATATCAATACCAGTTTCTAAAAGATTTTTTTGATCGGTTAAAGTTATCTCAGCGTTGCCGCCGTCGAATAATTTTCTAAATATTTTATGAAAATTAATCTTAATTTGATTGAATGTTTTTAAGAACATCTCTTCAGAAATTTTATTAATTTCTGAGATCATCTGAATAGTGTCTTTTTTGGATTTTTCCAAATCAACCAACTGCTCGTTTAACAATTTATATCTGTCTTCCAACGCTTTACACTCTTCAATAGCCATAAGGTTGACGTTTCCAAGATTCTGCCTCTCGTTTCTTACGTCTGAGAGCTCCTTTCTTACGTCTTCGTAGGATCTGTTTGTTACATATCCCCCTTTAGACTCGTATTCGGATAAGTTTATCGATAGATTTTCGTAAAAACTGTCGTAAATATTATTGATGGTAGTATCGGCTTCTGCAATTTTCAAATTCAATCTTTCGACTTGACCTTTTTTATTTTCCCATCGTTGATTAACTTCTTTTATGTATTTTTGTTCTTCGGACATTTTAGAGTTTTCTTTTTGTATTCCAAGATCGATTTCTCTGATTCTTTTTTCTAAATCCTCTTTGTTATCTTTCATTGAGTTTAACTTTGTTTCAATATCGGCAAGTTCTTCTCTGATATCGTCGATCTTCGACTCAAGGAACTCGACTTTCCGAGCCGCTTCGTCTTTACCGTTTTCTATACTATCTTTAAGATAAAGAATTCTCGACAATTCTTTATCCATCGAGTTGGTTTTTTCTCTAATTGTAGAAATGTTTATTCGGATATTGTGTAAAACGTCTTTATATTCCTCTTTCTTTACGTTGTTTTCTCTGTTTTCCGTTTGCAAACTTTCGATTTGTTCGTTTGATTCTTTAATGTTCTGAATAGTTTTATTAATGTCGATCTCTATTCTTTTTTTTGTCTGAATTATTCCTTCCGGGTTGAAAAGATCGTCCATAAAAACTTCGGTAGATTTGATATAAGCGTTTAAGTCTCTGTCGACTTCGTTTAAATTTGTTTCTACCGATACAATCTTTTCTTTCAATTCTTTAAGAATATTTATTATTTCAGATGAATTGTTCGATATAAAACCAGAATTAATAATATCGTCGATAAAAGCTCTTCTTTTTGGCAATTCTTCGTTTATATTTTTAATTTTTATTTTGAGGTTATCTTTTATTTTGATAATTTCGGAAGAATCTACGTCGATCAAATTCAAAATCTGGTCTATTCTCTCAATCATTTTATCCGTTACGTCTTTGTGTTCTACCCGCTTGTCTTCTACGTAACGATTTAGTGATTCGACCTCTTTTTTGAGATTTAAAATTGTTTCTTCGTTATTTTTTATATTCTTTTCTATATCGGTAACGCTAGCTCCGTAAAATCCTTCGTCTTTTACAAGATTTAGAAGTTTTTCTTCCATTTCAATTCTGGCGTCTTCGATTTCTTTTACTTCGTCGGATAATTCGGCTATTTTTTTGTCGGCCATATCGATCTTTTCTTTTTCAGATTTAAGACCGGATATATGCGTTATTAACTGCTCTTTTAGCAACGAATTTCTCGACGCTAAAATTCTGATTTCGCTTTCTATCTGAAAGATTTCTCTCTGTTTATCAATTTTTTGATTTTCCATTTCGTTTAAGAAAACCATTCTGTCCTCAAGGCCGTCTTCCAGAGAATCAATCTGTTTTTTTACCTGCTCCAGATCTTTAGTCGCTTTTTCAAGTTCGTCCGTTAATTCGCTTTTATTTTGCTTATATTTTACAATCCTGTTCAAATTAAGCTCAATCTCAAGCTCTTTTTCTCTATCGTATAGTTTTTTGTATTTATCGGCTTTTTTTGCTTGATCCGAAGTGTGTTCGAATTGAGTTTTTACCTCTTTCACGATATCTTTTATTCTGATTATATTTTCTTCCGCTTGATATAATTTTGAGTCGGCGTCCTCTCTTTTCACTCTATACTTCGTAATACCCGCCGCTTCTTCTATGATATATCTTCTGTCTTCCGGTTTGTTGGATAGAATCATATCGATTTTGCCCTGTTCCATAACGGAATATGCCGACTTGCCGACGCCGGTATCAAAGAACAGCTCCTGAAGATCTTTTAATCTGACTTTTTGTTTGTTGATATAATATTCGCTCTCGCCGCTGGCGAATATTACTCTCGATATTTCTACTTCGTTGAATTCTATCGGAAGAATATTATTTTCGTTTACTACGATAAGCTTTACTTCGGCTCTTCCAAGTCCGCGGCGTTCTTCAGTCCCTTTGAAAATAACGTCCGTCATACTGTTCGCTCTGAGCATTTTTGTTTTTTGTTCGCCTACTACCCATTTGATAGCGTCCACAATATTTGACTTACCGCAACCGTTAGGTCCGACTATAGCCGAAATCCCTTTATCAAAAGCTATTTCAGCTTGATCGCAAAATGATTTGAATCCGCTAATTGTGAGTTTTTTTATAAACATATCGTAAGAATCCCGCCCCAGTAGATTAATTCATTATAAAAAAGTATAACAGAATTGTCAATATTTTATCTGAATAATATCTTAAACGAATAGTTTTACGAGCGCTATCAAAGTTTAGGGCGTTTGTTCGTCGCTTGCTAGTATTTCAATTTTTCTTTTAAAATTTCTTCAATCAAAACGGGATTTGCTTTTCCTTTTGTAAGCCGGATCATTTCTCCGAGAAAGAATCCGAATAAATCGGTTTTGCCGTTTTTATATTCTAAGAGCTTATCGGCGTAACGCTCAAATGTTTTATTAATTAGCGTTTCGAGAGATTTTTTATCGGTCATATTTCCCCTATAATTTTATAAGATAATTTGCTTTTATATCATTAATCCGTAATAACATATCCGACCGGCTCGTCGTTTTCGTCCGGTATAAAATTGTTCGATATAAACTCTTTAAATATAATCCCAATTGAACGCCCAGCGTAACCGCTTAAAAATTTGTCGTAAAAGCCGCCGCCGTAACCTATTCTAAAACCGTCGACGTTATATACGAGCGCCGGAACTATCGTTAAATCAATATTCTCTTTTGGGACAATCTTATCGTCGACCGGTTCTCTAATTCCGTATTTATTTAAAATATATTCGGTTTTTTCATCTATCGAACAAGCTGTCATTATTTCATCAATAATTTTAGGTACGGCGACTGTTTTGTAATTTTGTAGACAATACGAAACAATATCGTCGGTAACGACTTCGCTACCAAACGATAAAAAACAGAAAACCGTTTGAGACGACTTGAAATCGTTGTTATTGATAATATTTTCAAAAATTATTTTTGATTTACGGATTATTTCGTTTTTATCCATATTATTTCTGATATTTAAGAATTCCGTTCTAAGCCGGATTTTATTAGTCTTACTTTTATTTGTTTTATAATCCATAATATTTCTCAAAATTAAAAAATTATATTTATTCTAGTAAGCTATATTATCCCCAAAAATGAAAAATAACAACAAAAAATGAGAAAATTTTCATAATTTGCAATTTATCTTAATTATCTTTGACTTTTTGAGTTAATATTAATATAATTTTTCTTATGTTTTATTTTTAAGAATATGAGGAGACGTATTATGGGAAAAATTATGAAATTTATTTTAACTGCGCTTGTGGTTATAGCTATGGTTTTTACTTTTGGATGTAAAAAATCTTCTTCCGATACGGTAATATCCGTTGCGACCGACGCGACGTGGCCCCCTATGGAGATGATCGACGCTAACAAGAATATTGTAGGATTTGACATAGATTTGATGAACGCCGCGGCGGAAGCGGGAGGATTTAAAGTGGAAATCAGAAACGCCGCGTGGGAAGGGATATTTGCCGGACTCGAATCGGGCGAATACGACGCCGTTATTTCTTCTGTTACAATAACAGAAGAGAGAAAAAAGCAATATGATTTCTCAATTCCGTATATAAACGCCGGGCAAGTATTGATAGTAAGAATTGAAGAAGAAAATTACAACTCATTACAGGACTTAGTCGGAAAATCGGCGGGAGCTCAGATAGGGACTACCGGCGCTTACGAAATAGAGAAAATCGAAGGGATTACGTTGAAAACTTACGACGAACTGGGCTTCGCTATTGAAGACCTTGCCAACGGTAGGATCGACTGCGTGGTTTCGGATACGCCGATTGCGGCTAACTATGTTCTTCAAAACGATAAATATACGGGCAAATTAAAAATAGTCGGAACTCCTTTTACCGAAGAGTATTACGGAGTAGCGGTTAGAAAGGGAAACGTAAAAGTTTTAAATATGATAAACGCCGGATTAAATAAAATTCTTGGAACGGAGATAGTTACTCAACTTGAAGATAAATGGCTGAAATAAAAAATAAAATCAATATGACAGACGGGGTATTGCTCCCCGAAAAATCCGAAAAAACGATATTTTCCGCATGGAAGATATCGTTTTTCGGCGCATTAATACTCGTAGTTTTTTTACCTTTGGCTCCCTTCGGCGCTATAAATAAAGCCGTTTTAACGGTAAAAAACGTATTAGGGATCGCTTTAAATTATTCTTATATACAAGAGAATAAAACTATAAGCGCCGAAGTTTTTGAACTCTCTATTATTCCGTCTGTAAAAAAAGATACCGCCGCCGATCTTATTAGAAAATATTACGTCAAATCGGCTAACGGCAAATCTTACTCGTTAATCGAAATAATCCCGAAAACGCTCGGCGCTGTTGATTACAACCGAGCCGTTAAGCAGTCTTACAACAAACGCGCCGGTTTGATAAAAAATCATTACCTTTTAGATTTAACCGACGGAACTTATAAAATCGAAGGTTCTCTTTCGGAGAGAGAGCTTGCCAAACTATTTCGGGCGTTGATAAAAACGGGAATTCTAAATCATAAAGAGATATACGAAGTTATTTCCAACCTATATTCGTCGGATTACCCGAAAAACGTTTACCGCGAGATAGTCGTCTTTATTCCCGACGGTCTTTTAACGACGTTTGAAGTTACTTTACTGTCGATATTTTTTTCAATAATTATCGGATTGATTTCAGGGTTAGGGAGAATATCGAGAATCGCCGTTATAAACAGAATTTCTACAATATACGTGGAAATTATTCGCGGAATCCCTTTATTGATGCAGTTATTCTACATTTACTACGCGATGGCCAAATTCGTAAAACTTCCGCCAATGGTCTCCGCTATTACCGCTATGTCGATCTGCTACGGCGCCTATATCAGCGAGATATTTCGCGCCGGCATAAAAGCTATACCCAAAGGGCAGATGGAAGCGGCTTTGGCGTTGGGGTTTTCTAGAGGGCAAGCGATATTTCTTATTATTCTTCCTCAAGCTCTCAAAGTAGTCGTTCCGCCCATCGGTAACGAATTTATCGCAATGCTCAAAGATTCGTCTTTGGTTTCAATAATAGCCGTCGCCGATCTTTTGCGTAGAGGGCGCGAGTTTGCCTCCAAATCGTTCAATTATTTTGAAACTTACACGTACATAGCGCTGGTTTATCTGATATTAACGCTCTTTTTTTCCAGAATCATAGCCGTCGTAGAGGAGAAATTAAATAAAAATGGAAAAGTATCGAATTAGAGTCGACAACGTAAGTAAAAATTTCGGAAAAGTCAGGGCGTTAAAAAACGTCTCGTTTTCGGTAAAACCTAACGAAGTAACTATGCTGATAGGATCTTCCGGTAGCGGGAAAAGCACGATTTTACGCTGTATTAATCGGCTTGAAAATCCAACCGGCGGCGAGATATGGATAGACGACGAACTTGTTACAGACCCTAAAGCGGATATAAGAAGAATTCGAGAAGAAGCCGGAATGGTTTTTCAATCTTTCAATCTATTTCCCCATCTGACCGTTTTAGAAAACATAACGCTTGCCCCCCGGAAAGTAAAAAAAATTAACGATAAAGAAGCTAAAGACATCGGAAGGGGGTTGCTTGCCAGAGTAGGACTTTCAGAAAAAGAAAATTCGTATCCCGACGAACTTTCAGGCGGGCAACAACAACGAGTCGCTATAGCTCGCGCTCTTGCAATGAGTCCGAAAATCATGCTTTTCGACGAACCGACTTCTGCTCTCGATCCGGAGATGACCAAAGAGGTAATGGACGTCATGCTGAAGCTTGCTAAGGAAGGGATGACGATGGTCGTCGCGTCGCATGAGATGGGATTTGCCCGAGCCGTAGCCAATCAGGTGGTTTTTATGGATCAAGGGGAGATTATCGAATACGGCTCCCCCGAGACGTTATTTGGCTCGCCAAAAGAGGAAAGAACTAAAAAATTTCTAAATAATATTTTAAAATTTGATAGATAATTTGCAAATTATTAATTTGTATTAAAAATATTTTAGATTTTTTTGAAAATATCGACTATAATACCAAGATATGAGATTAGCAATAATTATATTTTTAGTCCTGATAAATTCATCTTGCTTTCTTTTAACAAATTTTGACTTTCATTATGAAGTATTCGAAACGACGCTGGAAGTAAAATTAACAAACGATACGGATTATAACGCCGAAATTCAGACGAGTTATTACGGTTTTAATAAAAGCGAAGATTTGACGCAGGAAGCTAAAGATATCGAATGTTATACGATAAAGAAAAATCCTTTTATAGTTCCGGCTCATGATACTTATACTTATACTCAAAGTCTTAAGTGGGTCGACGAGGTATATGAAAACAGTATTAATACTTACGGCTCGACCGGAATGGATTTCTACGTTAGAAACGTTAGTTTAGGCGATTTTGAATATAAATTTATGCGATCTGTAACAATTTACGAGACTACTACGACTTTGGACGAGAATATAAAATTTTAAAGAAGGACGGAAAATGGTCAAAAATTTTATTTTAGATACGAACGTAATTTTGCACGATGCGAGTTGCATATATAATTTTCAGAATAATAACGTTATAATACCGATAGTAGTGCTTGAAGAGATAGATAAGTTTAAGAAAGGGGACGATCTTAAAAATTTTCATGCGAGAGAGTTTATAAGAGAACTGGACGCTCTTTTTACCGACGCCGACTTTAAGGCGGGAGCCTCCTTAGGAGACGGGCGGGGGTATCTCAAGATAATTCCTTCAGATTATACCAATCCCGATTTTAAAAAATATTTTTACGAAGACTCGCCCGATCACAGAATATTGGGGGCGGCTTACGCGCTGATAAATCGCGATAAAATTGAGAATGTCGTTATAGTTACAAAAGACATTAATCTCAGAATGAAAGCTAAATCGATTGGAATACCTTCCGAAGATTATACTACGGGAACCGTGCGCAATATCGACGAACTTTATATAGGTAAAGCTTTATACGACGACGTCGATCCTGCAATAATCGACAAACTATACGCACCCCCTTTTGAGTTGAATATAGAAGAGTTTTTTATTCCTAAAGAGAGCATTTACCCGAATCAATATTTTATATTAAGGGCAAATAAAAATTCTGCTTTAGCCAAATATGATTTTGCAATGCAGAAAATTGTAAAAATTGATAAACGTTTTGCCTACGGGATCAAACCCAGAAACGCCGAGCAAATATTCGCAATGGACGCGCTACTAAATAACGATATACCTATAGTTACTCTCGCGGGTAAAGCCGGAACGGGTAAGACGTTATTGGCTCTTGCCTGCGCTATAGAGAGAAGATCTGACTATAAACAGATATATCTATCGCGCCCGGTTATACCGCTTGGCAACAAAGACGTGGGATACCTGCCGGGCGATATACAGTCGAAACTTAATCCTTATATGCAACCGCTTTGGGATAACCTAAAAGTTATAAAAAATCAATTTCAGGAGACGGATACCAATTATACAAAGATTACCGATCTTACCGAAAACAAAAAACTGGCGATAGAACCGTTGGCGTATATCAGAGGCAGGTCTTTGGAGAGGATATTTTTTATAGTGGACGAAGCGCAAAATCTTACTCCTCACGAGATAAAAACGATCATAACCAGAGTCGGAGCCAACACTAAGATAGTTTTTACCGGCGACCCTTATCAAATCGATACGCCTTATCTTGATTCCAAATCGAACGGGCTCAGTTATCTTATAGATAAATTTAAAGGGCAAAAGTTATACGCTCACATTACGCTCGATAAAGGGGAGCGATCGGAGCTCGCCGAACTTGCGTCAAATCTGTTATAGGCGGGATATATTGAAAAAAGATATAATTATTTTTTTTGCTCTTCCGAATGAAGCGAATAGTTTTTTAAATCATTCAAAGATAAAATTTTCTAAGATTTCAAATATCGCTTATAATAGCCCGTATAAAGATATATCGATAAAAGTTTTTATAACGGGAGTCGGAAAAAAAGCGGTAGAGGAGTTTTTCTCAAGCTCTAGTTTTGATTCGAATAGCTCTATCTTCATTAAAGCCGGAACTTGCGCCGTCATAGACGATAATCTCGATATTCTTAAGCGCTACGTTCCGCTTTTGATTTCCGACGGCTCCGAAGTAATAACTATCGATAAAAAAGCTGAGAATTTTATAAAAGAGCGTAAAAATATAGCGCTGGTGGGGAAAAAACTTATATCTTTGGAAAAAGCTCTTAATAGTAAAGATTTAAGACAGCGCTACGCAAATATAAACGGAGCTTTTGTCGATATGGAATGTTATTACGTTGCGCAGAATCTTAACGGCGCAATTTTTATTCCACTTTTAGTCGGAACGGACTATGGATATGGGGATGTCGATAATGATTTCATGAGCAATCTCAACAACGCCTCAAAATTATTATCCGAATCTTTGATTGATGTTATTGAAAATATTTACCGGTATAATTTCTGAGATTTCGTAAATATTTTATCGTCAATTTATTGCGCTCGGTTTTATTTCATTAATAATAACTCGCTTAGAAAAAAAAATATAAATATTATTAAAAATTCTGTATAACAAAATCAACTTTAAGTTGTTATTTATATATATATAAAAATAAAACAGGAGATTATCATGAAAAAAGTATTATTAAGTATCGCGCTATCGTTAGCGTTGGTATCTTGCCAGACAAACTTTCTTGACGAAAATGAAACGGTCGAAGAAGAAACTCTCAATACGGAAGTGTCAAAATTATTTGAACTTTACGCAAGAGCTTTTCAAGACGGCGATGAAAAAGTTGAAGAAGAATTTGAAAATCTTCTTCAGGAGTACGATAAAAAATATAATTCCGATCTTTATGAAAACTTTATGACGGAAAAAAACGCCGCGATCGATAGGTTGGCTAGCGACGGGAGTTATTCTCCGATTAGCTCTCTTCCTTTTATTAAAGACGGCGCGGTATATCTTAGCGGCGGTTACGAGGGGGTATTATCGGTTATTATTACCTACGTATCCCCCAAATCGACGCGAGGTAAATATTATCACGCGGCGACGCTCGATTTGGATAGATTTGATCCGACTAATCTGGATTCGCCGTGTCTGCATAGCGCTATAATAAAAGGCGCCGGTTTTGAAACCCCGAATCAATGGATGCGCAAACCTAACGTCGCCGTTTTATATCCGCGTAGCTATATAGATAAAAATAAGCTTGATTTATCTCAAAAAAAAATGGATTATTACTGCGACGCTGGAAATATCAATATGAGATACGGATTTTTTAAAAATTTTGCAAATATCTTTTCGGCGACTACAAAAGAAGATAATTACTGGTGGTATTGCACCAAAGTCGTTTGGAGGGTTTACAAGGATTTAGGAATAGACTTAGATACGAATTCGGCGCTTATAGATTGGTCTTCGTCCGGGCTTTACAATTTTGTCAAATCGTATTATAAAACAATTTATTTTTACGACCAAGAGTTGGCCGCGTACAAATTGGAGAATTATATAACCGATATTAAGAAAACTTTAATAGTGGCGGACGAGTTATATTATTCTCCATTTTTATACAAAAGTTTTGAGATTATACGAAACTGATTTTTATAATTGTAATAATTGAAAAACGCCGGGCGCATAGTTCGAAAGAAATCTCGGCGTTTTATGATTTATTTGTTTGAAAGAATTAGTTAGCGGAGGTAAAAGTGAAAAAATATTTAATACTGTTTATTATGTTTTTATCCGTAAAGACTCTTTTTGGGGAGAAGATAATTTTTCCCTATGAGAATAATATTTATATCTCAAATTCCGAAGACGTTAATTTTAAAAGGTTGTACAAAGGAAATAATCTTATCCTAAAGGATTTTTACGTCGTCGATGGGGAGTATTATTTTATCGAAAGCGCTAGGGGGGGGATAAGTCTATCAAAATTTGAAAACAACAAGTTAATTCCTATTATTTCGGATAGCGACGGTTTGACGTATATATTGAACGAAAAATATCTGTTTTTTATACCTAATAGACTTAACAGCGCTTATCAATCCGAAATTAAGATTTATAAGCATAATCATTGTAAAAACTTTTCCGTTAGTCAAGTCGTAAACGTAAACATTTTATTTAACGATTATTACATTAATGATAGCGATTTATATTTATTTGGAAATAATTATAAAAACAACAACATTATTTACAATATCAACTTAAATACTTTTCAAATAACGGAAGTAATTAGTGATAAACAGGATCGCGATTTTCTTAAATATATAAATCTTGTCGATTCGTTGATAATTTACAACTCGTCGTCGCCAAAAGGAACAAAAATTAAGAAAACTCGCATTATAAAAAGTGAAAAAGTTGAAGAAATAGATTTATTAGCTGAACAAATACTTAATAACGATTATTATTATTATGGAAAAGGATTTTACAAAGATAATTTGTATATACCCGTAATAGACGAAGAGTATAATACGTTTTTTATTAAGTATAGTAAAGACTATAAATATTTAGAAACTATACAGACTTTTACCGGAATTTATAAGATAATTAAAGCCGTCGACCATGCGGTTTATTTCATCGGTTACAATTTTTATAAATCGCAAAATCAGTTTTATTTATGTAGATTTGATCTAGAAAGCGTAAAAATGATTAGCGCTCCTTTATATTAATCTAATGATTGATATATTTTATCGTAATAGACGCTTTTTTGGTATAACAAATGATTATCGTTATGAATTGAGATTTTTGGAGATTTTATGTCGTCGCTTTCCGCTTTTAAATACAATTCGAAATTTTTATTTTTCATAATATTAAACGATATTTTGGTATTAGGTCGGGGATTTCTGGGGATCATAAATTTGTAAACGTCGGATAAATCTTTATCGTAAGATAAGAAAAAATTCTCAACTTTCTTGACGTTAAAATTTGATTCGTATGGGTATCCGTTTTTTGGTAGTAGAACGTAGACATCCAAATACTTAATCTTTGATATTGAATTAAATTTAACGGTAATATTTTTATTTAACCCTACATTTCTTGTTTTGAACGAAACTTCGTAGGGCTTGTCGTAAGAGATAATCTCATAGTGGAATTCTTTATCTTTAATATTCATCCTGAGTATATCCGGACTGTTGTCTATGGATAATTCTCCGATATTTAGATTAGAATTAATATCGATGGAAGTAGAATTTTTAATAAAATTTGACGTTTTGGTTATTTTTATTTCATGATCTTCAAAACTGAGATTTGAGGAGATCAAAATGAAAAACGCTAGCATAGCCGTTAAGAATACGAACAAAATTACCGCGTATCTAGTTTTGTTGGCGAATATTTTAAAAACGCTTTTTAATATGATAATCGTTCTTACCGCTAATAGCATAAACGGATAAAATATTATACAGAAAAATAAATTTTGTAAAAAAATATTTTCCAATATATTTTTTATAAGTTGAACGTCGCTAAAATAAAAAAGTTTGATAATTAATAAAATCATCGGAAGCGGGGATAACAGATAAAAAAGTAGTTTTAATATAAAATTTCTTCCGGTAAAATTAGAAAGCGTAATCATTATTATAGACCAGAGAAAGATATATATCATCGAAAAATCAATTAGAGCAATCAAGAAAATATTTATCGTTAAAAAAATTAGCGACGCAATAATATATAAATAGTTATGCTTTGGAAAGAAAAACGATAATTTTGAATCTTTGAGTATAAGGATGAGCATAAAAGGTATAAAAAAAATACTGCATAGATACAAAAGCGGCATATTCATGTAAATCTGACGGCTTTTTACTATCAAACCTATAGGATACGTCAGTATAAACGGGATAAGGCTTAATATATAAAATAAGATAAACAGGAATAAAAAATTTGGCAGTATTTTTAAAATAAATATTAATCTGACCCGTTGAAAGAATGGAATAAACGTTCTGACTAAAATTATTATAAAAATAAGCGCCACAAATATTAAGATTTGATAAGTCTCTTTTAATATGAAATATTTACCAAAAAATCTAAATATTTGATAATTATAACTTTTTTCAACGGGAAAATTCAATTTGTCTAAGCTTAGCGCCCACAAATATAAATAATTAATTAATTCCTTTTGAAGGTCTATATTAAAATAAAATTGGTCTAGAATAATATTTTCCCGATTTGAAAATATTACCGTAGTTATGTCGTTTTTTAGAAAAAAAGTTGCATAATTATCGTAAGATATAAGATTAAAACCGGATCTGTCGATCTCTTCTACGTCTAAAAATATCGATTTGGAATCTGGAAAGACTTTCAAAAAAGATTCCAGTAAATTTTCAGGAATTTTCCGGTTATTCATACTTCCCTTAAATTTAATAACGTTATTTATACTTAAAACGTCGATTATATTTACGACCGAGTTTTTATAACGTTCTGAAGACTCTAGAAATTTATTAAATCCCAAATAAGCGTCGTCGTAGCCTATTGCGCCGGAAAACAAAAAAAGATAGTTCTTATTAAGATTATTTTTTATTTCATTGATTTTTAAAATTAATTCCAGCGTAACTTGAATCGATAGGGAGTTGTCTATGACTTTTTGGTTAATAGCTATGGAATTTAGCGGGCAGATAAAAACGACGTATTCTTTATCGGAGCTATTATTTATT
>JAGOCL010000231.1 GCA_017998755.1 Spirochaetota bacterium
TCTTTAGAGTTGTCGGGATCTGCGATTCCCAAAAAGTCGTAAAACAGGCAGTTTTTCTCTTTGGCTATTTTTATCGCTTCCCATTGAAGGAGATACGGCGCCATCAGATTTCTCTTTATGTTGCTCGACGCTCCGTAATAATAAAGCCCTTGATTTTTGGTATAGGAAAATATTCCTCCGCACAATACGTCCGACTCGTGTTTTGCAAATAATAGAACCGAGTTTGGAATATTTTTTAGCATGGAGAGGTAATACTCTTTGGGATTTAACCTGAATTTATCTCTTGAAGCGGTGTCGGTTAACATTTGGTAAAATAGATCTATATCATTTTCAGAACCTCTGTATATTTCCACCCCTTTTTTCTGCGCCAGCTTGATATTGTATCTCCCTTTTGGTTTCATTTGATTAAGAAGCTCTTCTTCGGATAATTTTAGATTGAGAATATTCGTCCAAGCCGGAATGGGGAGTTTTTGTTTAAATACATGGCGCTTAAAACCGGCTAATATCTCTCTTTCTGCTTTGTTAAACGACGTAATCGAGTCTAATTGAGTATAAAGGACGTTTTCTTCTTTTGCAATTACGTCAATATTAGTTAAAATAAGTTCGTAAATTTCTTTGTTGAATTCTTTATATAAAAGTCCGGCGGGGATATAGGCGTAGTTTATCTTAAAAGAACTTCGTTGGATCAGATACATACCTGTTGCGAGAATATCGTTATTCTCGTTTTCGACAGCGAATATAAAACCGACTTGAGCTCTGCCGGACGCTTTCTGGAAAAAAAGCCACTCCGGATAAAACCAAACGCCGCTATGAGAAATGCCGTCCACAAATGTTATGTATTTATTGAGATCTTCGTTATTGTCGGTATCTAAAATACGCCATCTTAACATAATAATAAAAAACCTCTCCTTAGAGTTATCTTAGGGAGAGGCGGTTATTAGCGGAGATCGGGATTGAACCAATGACCCTTCGGATATGAGCCGAATGCTCTAACCAGCTGAGCTACTCCGCCATGACGAAAACATAAATATCACAAATTTAAAAAAATGTCAACTAAAATCGTTTCTGGATAAAGGCCTTCCGATAATAATTCCTTCGCCGCCCAGATAAGTCTGATTTTTACCTTCGATTAAAATTTGGACGTTTTTTATCGTTTTAAACTCTGTTGCTGTAAATACAATCTGTTTTAACTGTAAAATTGTCGATTCTCTCCCGTAACGGTTGTTTTCAAAATCTTTTGAGAAATTTACATACGCCGTTTCCCCGTTAACCCATGCGGATAATAACGCGGTATTATCGGGAATATTTGTTATAATATCGTTTACTTCTTCGGAAGCGCTCGGGCCTTCCAATAATTTCTTTAGCGTTTCTGTTAACGGCGCGTTTTTGTAAGCGATACTTCTCGAAACTCCGGTTAATAAAAGTTGTTCGTCGTTTATTTTTGTAAAATAAACTTTACCGGTCGATATCTTTATATCGTCTTCTGTTGATTTCGCGACATCCGTTTTGATTATTTCTTTATTGGAAGCTATGGTTGAGCTAGATTTATTTATATCTGAGTTATCTACGGATTTTGACGAAATGTTATTGTTTTTTACGACTGTCGATAAGACAGTCGTAGTCGTTGTAGTAGAGATTCTTTTTACGACTTGAACTGATTTCTTTGTAAATATTTGCTTTTCATCCGTTTTATTTGGAGATTGAGTTTTTTTTGTTTCGGCGGTTTGAGTTGAGGAGTTTTTCCTAATTTTCTCGGAATTTTCCAGTCTGATAATTTTTTCTTTTATATCCGGACTTGTTTGGTTTTTGTCTTGGGAATTTTTGTGAAAAAGTTTATCGGAGGCGGTATATATGTATTTTGAAAAAGGTTCAAATTTGTCTTTATAAGCGTAGGCGATAATTCCTAAAACAATTATGATTAATATCATAAATAGGATTCCGGATCTGCTTTCTCCGCCGGTCTTCTTTCTAGTCATATCAACTCCCGTATATTTTAATCGAACAGATTTTTATTTTTTTTATTACTGAGATTTTCGGAAAAAAAAAGATTAAATTTAGAATTGTTAAGAAATTTACGTTCTATAATCTTTTGGCGATCTGCCGGTTGTTTTTTTTAGAGCTTTTATTAAGCCCTGTTGCGATTTGTAACCGATCTGCTCGCTGATATATTTTATCGGGAAATTTGTCGACTTTAGAAGTTGTATAGCGCTCTTTATTCTGATTTCGGTTATCCAGTCCCCGGGAGTTTTTCCCGTATCTTCTTTGACGTAACGGTTGATTGAAGACGGCGAATAACCTGTAACTATTGAAAGTTGGTCGATAATGTTATCGCCGATATTATAATTCTGTTTGATGTAGTTTATAAATTTCTTAGTGGAATCCCTCCAATGAGTAGTCTCATTATTGGTTTCGATGATTTCGTAGTAATAAATTTTGAGGGCGTTTGTTATTTTGTCTATATCCCAAACCGACGAGACGCTATCTGATCCGTATTGAATAAATTTTGAAATTTTATCGTTTTTTACTATTTTATCTTCGCTTAAAACTATTAATTTAAAATCTTTGTTAGTCGTTTTAAACATTTTGATGTATCCGATAGTCGACTGGTCTCCCCTGAAATCGCTAAAGATTATAACGTGGATTTTTTCCTGATAAAGTAAATCGACGATATCTAGGAAGCTGTTTGTGAAAAAGAAATTATACCGTTCGCGATCAAGATTTAAAAGGTTAGCTTTTAACGATTCAAAATTCTTTATTCCGAATTCGATAATAATAACGTTTAATTTCATAACAATATGCTATGATAGAAACTCTGATTTGTCAATATATTAAAACAGTTCGTCGATTTTTTCTTGACAATAATAAAAATAAAATATATATTTCTTGTCTATAGTAATGGAGAGATGGCAGAGCGGTCGAATGCGGCGGTCTTGAAAACCGTTGAAGCGCAAGTTTCCGGGGGTTCGAATCCCTCTCTCTCCGCAAGCGTCGTTTTTTTAAACGGCGTCGTTCTATTAATAATAGGAGAGGTGCGAGAGCGGTCGAATCGGGCGCCCTGCTAAGGCGTTGAACTGGTAACGGTTCCAAGGGTTCGAATCCCTTCCTCTCCGTTTTTTTTGGAAAGTTGGTCGAGCGGTTTAAGGCATACGCTTGGAAAGCGTACGGGTTGTTAAAGGCCCCGGGGGTTCGAATCCCCCACTTTCCGAAAATTTATAGGAGTCTATAGCTCAGATGGATAGAGCGTTAGATTGCGGATCTAAAGGTCGGAGGTTCGAGTCCTCTTAGACTCGAATTGAAATTTACAAAATGGAGAGATGGCAGAGCGGTCGAATGCGGCGGACTCGAAATCCGTTGTACCGTTATTTACGGTACCGAGGGTTCGAATCCCTCTTTCTCCGGATTTTTCCTCTTTAGCGGTGATCTTGAGGACTTAGGTAGTAAAAGCCTTCTGAACCCCGTCAGGACCGGAAGGTAGCAGCGGTAAGAAAGGTTTTTTCGCGCTTAAATAACTTCAAGGGAGTTAAAGAGGTTTTTTTTAATAATCTACAAATTAATATATAGCGTATAGAGGATAATCGTATGGCTTACGAAGTTACCGCCGCAAAGTTTAGACCTCAGTCTTTTGAACAGCTTGTCGGTCAAGAGTTTGTCTCTGAAACGCTTAAAAATTCTATACAAAACAAAAGAATAGCGCGAGCTTATTTGCTGAGCGGACCGAGAGGAGTCGGTAAGACTTCGACCGCTCGCATTATCGCTAAGGCGCTAAATTGCGTCAACGGCCCGACGGCGACTCCGTGCAACGTATGCGCAAATTGCGTTTCGATTACGGCGGGTAATCACACAGACGTTATCGAGATTGACGGAGCGTCTAACACGGGGATTAACGACGTTAGAGTTATTCAAGAAGAGATAATGTACCCGCCGGTTAACGCGAAGTACAAAGTATACATCATAGACGAAGTTCATATGCTTTCCAAGAGCGCTTTCAACGCTCTTTTGAAAACTATAGAAGAGCCCCCGAAAGGGGTAGTGTTTATCTTTGCTACGACGGAGATTAATAAAGTTTTGGCAACGATAAGATCGAGGTGCCAGCTTTTCAATTTGAGGCTTATCCCGACAGACGTTATATACAAATCTTTGGCGAAAGTTCTCGATAGTTATAACGTTAAATATGAAGAGAACGCCGTAAAATGGATCGCGTCGGAAGGTCGGGGGTCGATGAGAGACGCTTACACTCTTTTAGATCAGGTCGTGTCTTTTTGCAATGACGATATATCGTTGAAGGTTATTCAGGAAAAACTCGGGCTGGTCGGCGAAGAAAAAATATCAAAAATGATACTATGTATATTAAATTCCAACAGACGAGATTTACTGCTGGAATACGATAACATTATTATCAGCGGGGTTGCGCCCGAGCAAATTATCGCCGAATTTATTAAATATTTTAGAAATATCTTGTTTGCCCGGTTGAATTTGCCGTTTGACAGCGTAGTTTCCGATCAAACGGAGTGTTATTCAAAGACGATTATCGACGCTTTTAGTTACGAAGATATCGAGAATATTTTGGAGATTCTATTTAATACTTACGAAAAATCAAGATATACGATAGATATTAAACTAGAAATACAAGCATGCCTGATAAAACTGCTGAATTTTAAAGAATTTATCAGACCTAAGCAGATTATAAAAGAGCTGAAAATGTTGAGGCAAAGTTTCTTTCAAAATACTCCTCCCGAATATATAAAAGAGGATATCGGGGGCGAAGTCAAAAAAAATGAATATCCCAAAAACGAACTGTTTCAAACAGGATCGGTAAGTATAGTTGAAAATAAAACTTCCGAGTCGGCTCAGAATGCGCAACAACCCAAAACTATCAAAGTTACTCCGCAAAAGAGCGACATTATAAAACTCGTGAAAGAGAGAGTATCGCCGACAAATATACAACTGATATC
>JAGOCL010000232.1 GCA_017998755.1 Spirochaetota bacterium
TCATTATTGTTTCGTAAGTAAAAATCGCGTCTTCGGTTGTTACGGGAGATCCGTCCGCCCATTTAGCGTCGGGATTCAGCTTGAAAGTATAAGTAGTTTTATCTTCGCTAACGCTCCAGCTTTTAGCTAGAAGACCTTTTAATTCTAAAGTAACGGGGTCTCTTGTACACAAACTTTCGTATAACATACCGCCGATTAATACCGAAGTAGTATTATAATCGATAAAATAATTCAACGACGCCGGCATTGATTGCAGTCCGGCGACAAATATCTCCCCTTTTTTCAAATTCTCAACATTGATACTGTTTTTCTTACAATTAAAACTTAATAAAATAGCTGTAATAGTAAAAATATATAATATTGTATGTTTTCTCATAAACGCCTCCCTAAATATTTAAAAAGATATTATACAACATTTGGATAAAAATAATCAATAAATTTTACGGTAATAATTTGTTTTCAGTAATCGACTGAAGCTAAAAATAATCCCGTCGGAGGCGCAATATTCTTTATAATAGATGAGTCTTTTTTTTCGAGGATGGTTTTCAGCTCTTCGATTGAAATTTTAGATAATCCAACGTCAATTAGCGCTCCAACGATCATTCTGACCATTTTATATAAAAAACCGTTACCTTCCGCTCGAATTTCAATAATATTGCCGTTTTTATTAATATCTAGCGATAAAATAATCCTAACTGTAGATTTTTTCTTAGAAACCAGCTTTGTGAAACTTCTAAAATCATGCTCGCCTATGAATATCGGCGCGGCTTTTATCATTTTATCAACGTTTAGCGGCTCTTCTATATGAGTCAGATATTTTCTTTCAAATACCGGTCTGTATTTATGATTCCATATTCTATAAATATACAACTTTTTTTCTGCAGAAATTCGCGCGTTAAATCTGGGATCGACTTCTTCTACTTTTTTTATAAAAATATCATGCGGTAGATAATTGTAACAATACTCCTGAATTTCGCGCGTATCTATATTTGAATTAGTAAAGAAATTAGCTACCTGACAATAAGCGTGTACGCCGGCGTCGGTCCTTCCCGAACCAATAATCGAAACTTTCTCGTTAAACAATTTGGACAGAACCGTTTCGATCTTGCATTGTATCGTATTTTGAGTGTTGCCCTGTACCTGCCAGCCGCTATAATTAGAGCCGTCGTACTCAATAGTTAATTTTATATTACGCATCATATTTACGGCGCGGGTATCGTATCGTCGTCTTCGACAGATTCTACCGACGAATTATAATCCGATGAAATATATTTGAGTTTCCTGAGAACGTTAGCCGCTTTCTCCTTATTTAAGTCGTTTAATAACTTGAGCATATAAGGAGATGTCGATTGTCTTCCCAATTCCTCGCTGTATGCGTCGATAGCTCTCAATATATCGACTATATCGCTTTCTTTCTGCTTTTCCAATATTACTACAGCGTCGTTCGGAGGCATATTATAAAGTTTAACGGCTTGTTCTCTTATGTTATCTTGAGTATTCTGCCATGACTTTTCTTTTTGATCGAGTAATTCGGCTTTTTTCTCCAATTCGGACTCTTTTTCTTTCAAAGTCTCAAGTTTTCGATTAGAAGCAAGCTCTTTTTCTGAGATTTCTCGTTCTCTATTAATTATCTGCTCTTCGTATATCGATAATCGTTCTTTTTCTTTAAAAAGTTCTTCCCTTTCCAATAAATACGGGTCTTCGCTTATTTTGATTTTCTTCTTTAAAGACATACTCTTTATAAATTTCATTCCCGGGATCGGTACCCTTACCCCGTAGATATTTCCTACAAAATCGATAGCTAATATCCCCGCAATTATCATAACGATAATCAACAGTAATAGTAAAATAATTTTTCGTTTATCGGCTTTTGATTTCACGGCCATATCGTTGCGCTCCAAAAAATATTAAAATTATTCTAACAGTTTCTTTTTAATAAGTCTAACATAATTTTTAGTTTCTTCTATATCCGGAACTCCGTCGATTTTATCGACTCTGTTCGGACCGGCGTTATACGCGGCCAGAGCTTTCTCCAGATTATTATCGTATTTATCGAGCAGTATTCGAAGATATTTTACTCCGCCGTCGATGTTCTCGTAAATATCGAAGGGTTTTTCAACGCCAAGATCCAACGAGGTCTTAGGCATAAGTTGCATTAATCCCATCGCGCCCGCTTTTGAAACGGAAGTTCGATTATATCCCGATTCTACGTTTATTACCGCCCTGATGAGGTCTTCGGCTACCTTATATTTTACCGACGATTTTGCGATAGCGTCATTAATTTTTGATTTATCGTCTTTAATATTTGTTTCTTTCAAACTTAAGGACGAATCCGAATCTAATTCTGTCGATAAATTCGAGTTTGAAGAAACGGTTTTATCTTTTTTCTCAGTATCTTTCGACGCGTTGAGAGCGTCTTTATACATATTTTCAAATTCTTTAACTTTATCCGGTTTATAGATATTGCGAAGATTTTTTTCCGTATTTCTTATCTCGTTCATCCTTTTATAAATATTGTTTAAACCGTCCATACCTTCCATTATTCCGCTCCAATATATTTTCTTATATTCTTATAACGCCAAAAAGCGCTCTACGTTACGCTTCGGCAGTATTCATATTATTACGCGTTAAAATACTACCGGCTTCGTCTGCATTCTTTATTTCTAATTGATTTTTCTCTTTTTTAAACCTTTCTAAAGATTTCTCTTTCAGTTTTTCAAACATTTTTTTCTCAATTGTCGCTTTTGTAAGCTTTTCTTTAATTTTTTCAAGCTCGACGTCTAAACCTAATATAGTCAGATTGTTTTTTTCTACTCTTATATCAAGCGCTGAATTGAATCCTGCTTCAAAATAAATATCTGAGTATATCAATTTATCTCCGGCAGATTTACTCATAATATCCCGTTCTCTATCCTTCAAAAATGATCTGAGAAGATAGTCGTTTTCATTTTGCAATTTCACTTTTTGCTGTAAAACGTTAGCATATTCCAGCTTTATTTTATTCTCAACGTCTTCTTTGATCTTTAACATTTTTTCAAATTTAAAATTATGCTTCTTCATATCTACCGTCTTTTATTAGAATAACGACTCGTCGCTAAAAAAACCGTCGCCGGACTCGTCCTCGTCTTCTACGTCGCCCCTCAGGTATGAAATAATCTCGTCTAACAACATCGTAGTTTCTTCGTACGAGTACCCTACTTCTATCTCTTGCGTTAAAAAATCGTCTATTTTATCTTTTAGAGCGATTGCCGCGTCGATATTTGCGCTCGAACCTTTTACGTACATACCAATAGTAATCATATCTTCGTTTTTCTTATATTCAGCCATTAAATTTTTTATTATATTGGCTTTTTCCATTCTATCTTTTGAGATAATTTTGATCATTAATCTAGATATTGATTGTAAAACGTCGATCGCAGGATAATGATTTTTATGAGCTAATTCTCTAGTCAAGACGATGTGCCCGTCTAGAATCCCTCGCGCGGCGTCGCTTATCGGTTCGTCCAGATCGTCCCCTTCGACTAAAACGGTATATATCCCCGTAATACTTCCCGTATCGCTGGTTCCGGCCCGTTCGAGTAATTTGGGTAAATTTGTAAACACCGACGGCGTAAAACCTTTAGTCGTAGGCGGCTCGCCGGTAGCGAGTCCTATCTCCCTCTGAGCTAGCGCGAATCTTGTCAGAGAGTCCATCATTAATATAACGTCCTTACCCTGATCTCTAAAATATTCGGCTATCGTTGTTGCAACGTAAGCCCCGCGCACTCTACAAAGAGCGTTTTTATTAGAACTGGCAAATACTATTACCGACTTTTTTAATCCTTCTTCGCCAAGATCGTTTTTGATGAATTCCTGCAACTCCCTTCCGCGCTCGCCTATTAAGGCAATTACGTTTACGTCGGCTTTAGCGTTGCGGGCGATCATTCCGAGAAGCGTAGATTTACCTACGCCGGAGCCGGAAAAAATACCAATTCTTTGACCTTTACCGATAGTCAACATTCCGTCTATCGCTTTAATTCCCGTTATTATCGGTTCGGTAATCATCCGTCTTTTCATAGCGTCGCTTGGAAGTCTAAATACGGAATATACGTTAGAAGAACCGATTTGTCCCTTACCGTCGTAATCCTTGCCGAGCCCGTCGAGCGTTCTTCCCAACAAATAATCGCCGACGTAAACGGATAGTTGCTCACCCATAGCTATAACTTTATCGCCGATTTCTATGCCTTCCATCTCGTCGTAGCACATTATAGTTACTTTATCTTTATCAAGCCCAACCACTTCCCCGGCAATCTCTTTTCCGGTAGACAATATTATACGGCAGGTTTCTCCGATAACCGCTTTAGGTCCTAAAGATTCGACGGTTAGTCCGCCTACTTTAGTTATAACCCCTGAATATTTTATCGGATCGATATGTTCTATAACGCTATTGTATTTTGTGATATCAAAATCAAGTATTGTATCTAACATCCCCCCTCCCGTAATATCAACTATTTTATACCGGACTATCCTGTTTGCCTTTTGATTGAATAGGCATGAGTTCCAGTATTCTATCTTCAATTTCGTGAAGTTGGCTGGATATTCGAGCGTCGATAGCTCCAAAATCCGTTTCTATGATACAACCGCCCCGGTCTACCGAACTGTCTTCAAGTATCTTTATGGACTTGACCCCCTCCACCATCTCGATAAAATCTTTTTTGTGTTGGGTCGTTAATTCGATATCCGATAAATTTACTCTGATAGCTACTTCGCCTCTGGATTTTAATTTTCTAAGCGCCTGAACGACGTTATTGATAACGACATTTTTCTGATTTTCGGAGATAACTTTTATTACTTTTTTTGCTATAAGCAATACCAGTCCGATTATCTGTTGTTCGGTTTCTATAAATATTTCATTTCTTTTATCTATCGACGAGTTTAATATTACCTGCACTCTTTCGACT
>JAGOCL010000233.1 GCA_017998755.1 Spirochaetota bacterium
ATTGCCGATCCTACGAAGAATAATAGCTGGATTACAGTTTACGGCGGCTATATAACCGAAAGCGAACAAACGGAGATAAACGCTATTATCGACGGAGTAAAAAATGAGACCGGAGCGGAGATCGCCATCGTAGTGGTTCCAAATACGGGAGGAGATATATTTAGCGCCGCTCAAAAACTGTTCGATCTCTGGAAGATCGGAGAGAAGGGCAAAGACAACGGGATTCTTTTATTGGTTTCTATGGAAGAACGTCAATTCAGAACTCATACGGGCTACGGCGTCGAAGCGATTCTACCCGACGCAACTTGTCGAATGCTACAGGAGCGTCATATAGTCCCGGATTTCAGACAAGCTCAATACGCTAAGGGGATAATATCTTATCTAAATATAATTTTTGAGATTCTCAAAAATCCGGACTACCTCGCCGAACAGGCAAAAATGGAAGAAGAAAAAAGAAAAAAGGAAGCCCAAGATTATTATAATTATATAATGGCAAGGAAAAGAAGAACGATAGCCGGAGTTTTAATTATAGCCGGAGCTATTTTTATGATCGGATTCGTATTAATTGCATATACGATAGTTAGCGCCGTCCGTAAAATCAAGAAGTCCCTGCGAAGTTATACTGAAATCGGCGAAATAAAAAGAACCGGTTTGGTAACAATAAATCCCGGATGGTACTTTCTAATATTTATGTTTGGGGGCTTAGCTCTCGTCGTCGGTTCGGACGCTTTGAAGGCGCATTACCGATTGGCGCTGATTATTCCTGTAGTTTTCTTTTTAATATCGATTATTATTCATAATATTCTACGAAAAATAGAAAAAAACATCGTTTATTTGTGGCGAACTATGCCCAGAGATTGCCCCGAATGTAAAGAAAAAATGAGAAAACTTAAAGAAGACGAAGACGATTTATACTTGACTAAAGGTCAAAAAAGGGAGGAATCGATACTCTCAAAAGACTACGACGTATGGATATGCGAATCGTGCGGAACTAAAACCGTAGAAAACTTCGAAGCCAAAAACTACCGGTACTATACGGAATGTCCGGAGTGTAAAAATCTTACAGCGAAACAGACTGCGTCCAAAACTGTTACCGAGGCGACTTATTCGAGCGAAGGGAGTAAAATCGTTACTTTTGAATGTCTAAACTGCGGTCATAAATACGAAAAACAAGCCGTTATATCCAAATTGATTCATTATTCAAGCTATTCTTCCGATTCAAGTTATTCCGGATCATCGAGTTCCTATAAATATTCTTACAAACCGTCGAGTTCCTCGTCATCCAAGTCTTCGTCTTCGTCAAAGTCGTCGTACTCCTCTTCGTCGTCTAGCGGCAGAAGTTACGGCGGCGGTTCGTCGGGCGGCGGCGGGGCGACTTCAAGCTGGTAGTTGACTAAATAAGAAAGGAAACTCATTTGGAAAAAGATTTCATGGACGGAAAGGAAAAACTAACCCATTTAAAAAAATATTTCGGAGAAGGGATATTTGATAAGATAAAGAATTTAAAAGAGAATCCCTTCGATATTAATGAAAAACGGTATGCAGTCGTTATGTTTGCAGATATTTCCGGATATACCGCTCTTTCTGAGAAGTTATCCGCCGAGGAGGTCTCGGAAATAATCAATAACTGCTTTGAACGGCTTGTCGGGCGGGTCGTATCATATAACGGTATCGTCGATAAATTTATAGGAGATTGCATTCTTTGCTTATTTGGAATTAACTCGTGGGAAACGCCCGAACTTAACTCTTGCAAGTGCGCGCTTGAGATGCAAAATAGTTTTAACGAGCTCAATGGCGAATTACAAAAGCTTTATGATTTTGATTTCAAGATTTCTATCGGAATAAACGCGGGGACGCTTATAATCGGAAATATCGGTTGCGCTCAAAGAATGGAATACACCGTTATTGGCGATACGGTTAACACAGCGTCGAGGATACAGGGCGTCGCTAAGGGCGGCGAAGTAATAATTTCAGAGTCGGTTTATAATAAAATAAAATACAATTTCATTATAGAATCGCTTCCTCCCGTAAAAGTAAAGAATAAAAAGGAAGAATTAAAACTTTTCAAGATAGTTAATTTAAAGGAAGAAAAAGAATCGGTAAAAATACCTTTGGTTGGTAGAGAAAACGAGCTGAAACTCATTTTATCGGAGCTTGAAAAGGTTACAAAAAGAAAATCATTTTCCGTATTGATAAACGGCGACGGCGGTATCGGGAAATCAAAACTTGTCGGGGAATTTTTGAATACAATTAAATCGGCAAACGACGGCTATGTTTTTTATACAAGCGGCGGTATTTATCAGAAAGAATTTTCGTGGAAACCGTTTAAAGATATGTTTTACCTCTTTTTCAAATTGAAGCAGAATGAGAGCGTAAAAGAGGCGCTGACTTCATTCGGTTTATCAAAATCTAAAGAGTTTGAGATACCCTGCAAATATATCGCTCAAATATTTAATCCCGACGAAGAGACTGCGGAATTCTCTATCAATAAACAGATGATTCTAGACGCTTTTAGATTGTTTTTCAGGGAATTATCCAAAGAGAAGAAGATAGTATTTATAATCGAAGATATTCATCATTTTGACTCCGAATCTTTAGAATTACTCGATTATCTTCAGAGAACCCTTAAAAACGCTAATATATTCTTCTTATTATCGAAGAGAAACGAATTATCTTGGTCCCCAAAGAATGTAAAGATAAATACGATTAACCTTGCGCGGCTTACGGAGAAAGAATGTATTATGTTATCCCGGAATATTCTCGACGGTCAACCTGAAAAAAAGCTGTCAAAATATTTGAACGATAACTCGCTTGGGAACCCTTATTATCTGTTGGAAATATTGCAGATGTTAAGAGAGAATCAACTGATATTCAGGAAGAAGAATTATTTCTATATAGTAGATGATTTTGACAAAAGGGTTGAGAAATATTCGATAAATTCTATACCAAATATGATTCTTGCAAGAATTGATAAAATCGGTCAGAAAGAGAAACAGATCATCCAGATTATAAGTTTTTTTGGAAAGAATCTTTCATATAAATGGCTTGTTAAACTTGTTAATATAAATGAGACGGACTTATTTCTTGAAAAAATATACGATACGGGGCTTATTTACCGCGAAATCGTCAATAATGAGAGTTATATATCGATAAATCACCAGATTACTCAGGAAGCGGTATATAACAGCATTCTAGACAAGAAAAAACGTGAAATACATTCAAGAATTGCAAATCTCCTAATCGAGGAATACAAAGGAAATGAAAACGACGTATATGAAGAGATCGGGTATCACCTCGAGAGATCGGGAAACGAAAAGGATTCTGTTTACTACTACTTTATGGCGGGACTAAAATATCTTGATATGTATGATTATAATTCGTCGTCGAAATGGATGGAAAAATCGGTTAACTTAGCGGAAAAAATACAATCTCAAAGCGATGAGCAGATATTTTTTAGCGATAAAGAGATAGAATGTAAAAAAAGTACAAATTCATCCTTTTACTCAATATATATAATTAAATTCAAATTAACAATAGAGTCTATATATTTTTATTATTCGATATTATTATGGGATCTGAATCAAAATAATCTAAGCATTTTAGAAAAAGCAAGAGATTATTCGTTAAATTTTAATGATAATATTTTTTTGTATTTTTCATATGTTCATATACATTCATTTTATGTTTGGTGGAAAAATAATCCAGATATAAATGGTTATTTAAATGCTGTAAAAGTTGCTTCTGAGATAAAAGATAATTTTTATATCGCCGATTCATATTGGCGAGGAATTTTTATAATAATTAGATTTCAAAATATAGAAACAAAGAAAAAAAACGATATTTTAAAAAAATTTGAAGAATCAATAGAAATTATTAATAAATCTGATATAGATGAAAAAACTAAATTATCGTTTTATATAGAATATTATGTTGCGAAAGCATATTATTTAAAGACTATTTTAAATAATTTCGGAAAAAGTTCGTATAATGAAATAATAGAAATATTGAATAATATTGAATCAAAAATTCAAACAGACAATGGTAAAATATCTTTCTTTACTTATGTTTCTTCTCATATTCTTATTAATACAGATTATAGGATTATTTACATCAAAAAAGCTCTTGAGTTTGCGAATAATTCTAAGAATTACATCCAAAAATCTTATATATTATCAAGTCTCGGATATATTTACTTAACTAAAGGAAATTATGAAAAAGCGCTCGATTATCATAATCAGTCAAAAAAGATATGCGAGGAGATAGATTTCAGATTTGAACTCGGTATGGTTCATAAAAATCTTGGAGATTTATATACAGTAAGAAAAGATTATAAAAGAGCTCTTACGGAATATAAAAAAAGCATTAAATATAAGAAAGAGTTTCCGCTAACATTAACTTTAAATGACTGGTCAAATATTCATATAGTTTACGCTACGCTTGCTTTTGTTTATTATAAAATCGGCGATATAAGTAAATCAAAAAATATTTTAATCATAGTTAATACTTTTTTAAAGGAAAATCCTAATTTCAGCCAGAAAGATCTTAATTATTTTGTCGATTTTATTGATAATTGCATATATTTTGATGAAAATAATGATATTATATATAAAAATATTATAAATGAGACGATTATTAAAGAAAAAGAAGAATATCCGGATTCATTATATAATATCTTTATGAAAAACGAGCTGGATGAGATAGAAAAAAATTCCAAAAAGTAATAAAATCTAGTTGATAATTGGCGAAAATAATTTATTTATAGAGCCTCTTGCAAAAATAAATTTTTCAAGTAATTTTAGTCGATAAATCCTTTAAATTTTGACAAAGTTAATTTGTCGAATAAAAACAGAATCAAAAAAAAGGACTTATCCATGAAGAGTATAGCAGATTTATTGGGCGATTATCAAGCAGTATT
>JAGOCL010000234.1 GCA_017998755.1 Spirochaetota bacterium
CGTCGATCCTTACGCTAAATGCGTAATAAGAAACGCTCGAAGATCTATGATTATCGACGAAGCGAGATATCCGAAAGCGATAGAGTCAAAATCAAGTTTCGATATAAGAGATCATATTATCTACGAGATACACGTTCGAGACGTCTCGATAGATCAAAGCTCCGGCGCTACGTCGAACAGGGGGCTTTATAAAGCGCTAACCGAAGAGGGAACGAGATTTGCAAACCCGGTTCAAAAGATATCGACGATAACCGACCATTTCAAAGAACTTGGAGTAACGACGATTCAGGTAATGCCTGTTAGCGAGTTTGATAATAACGAGTCGCCCGAAAACGGCAATTGGTGGGGGTATATGCCGAATTATTTTAATACCCCTTACGGCGGCTTTGCATCAAACTGGAAAGACGATACTAAAATCTTTGAACTAAAAGAGGCGATAAATTCTCTTCATAATAACGGTTTTAAAGTTACTTTAGACGTAGTTTACAACCATACCGCCGAGGGCTTTTTAGGCGAGGGAGTTCATTCTTTCAACGGCTTCGTCCCTTTTTACTATTACCGGATCGCTCATAACGGTCATATATCAAACGGATCAGGTTGCGGCAATGAATTCAGATCCGAATCTCCTATGGGACGAAAATTCATAGCGGATAGTTTGAAATACTGGACTAGATTTTACGGATTCGACGGGTATCGCTTTGATCTGATGGGGCTAATAGACGTCGAAACGATAAAGATATTGATCGGGGAGCTGTCGAAGATTAAAAAGAACGTATTCATATACGGCGAACCTTGGACGGGCGGTCTTACCCCGATTAACCCGACTTATAAAGGGACTCAGAAGAACTTGGGATTTTCGGTTTTTAACGACGACTTTCGAGACGCGATTAAAGGGGGAGTATTCAATCCCATCGATAAGGGGTACGTCCAGACTAAAGGTCAATATTATTCGGATAGAATAATTCAGGGCGTTCTTGGGAGTATAAATACGTTTACCGCCCGTCCGCAAGAAAGTATCAATTACGTCGAGGTACACGACAATAATACGCTATTCGATAAGCTATATTTTTCTATTACCGAGAGCGGGGAGTATAAAGAACCCGATCCGGCTACGTTGGACGAGGTTACGAAGTATCACAAGTTAGCGGCGTTTATACTGTTGACAAGTCAGGGAATACCTATACTTCATCTGGGACAGGATTTTATGAGAACGAAGCTCGGCGTGGAGAACAGTTACAACTCCGGCGATAAGATCAATAAAATCGATTGGAGTAGAAAACTGAAGTATTTCGACGTATTCAGTTATTACAAAAACTTAATTGAAATCAGAAAGAATCATCCGATATTCCGAATCAATAACGAGGCGGATTTGAGAGACGCGATAGAATTTCATCGGGAAATATTTTTTTGCGAGGAATCGCATTGTATCGGTTATACTTTACAAAATTCTCCAAGAATCGGAGATAATTTTGAGAAATTCCTTATAATAATCAACCCCTACCCGAAAGAGGTTATTATTACTTTAGATAAGAGCGGTTGGTACAAACTGTTAGTCGGCGATGAATATTTTCTACATAAAAATATCGTTAAAGGGGACTTTATTGTACCGCCGCTATCGGGAGCAATATATTACAGGTAGGTAAGGGGGGGAGAAATGATGGATAAAATAGACTATAACGGGATAATCTGGGTCAATATTTCAAATCCGACGAAATCCGATTTCGATAATATTATCAAAACTTATAATCTTAACGACATAGAGCCGGACGATATTCTTTCAAAAGTCCAGAGACCTAAATACGAGGATTATGATAATTTCAAATTCATGGTGCTTCATTACCCGATATTTCCAAACAAAAGTTACCGTCTCATAATGGAAGAGTTGGATATAATATGGAACGATAAATTTTTGATAACAATACATTCAAACCGATTGACAAAAGTTCAGAATTTGTTCAATTACATTAAAAACGACGAGAATAAAAAACAAAAGTATTTATCGGAAGGGACAGACTTTTTATTGTATAGGATAACTTACGAATTGGTTATGATGATATTTCCTCAAATGAACCAGATTAGCAAAGAGATAGACTTATTAGACTCAAGTTTTGAAAAGATAAAACCCGTAAAGTTAGTAGAAAGAATGTCCGCTTTGAGAAGGAATATTATATTTCTACAAACGTCGCTTAAACCCGCTCGTTCAATATTTAGAAATCTTGAGAATATTGTAGAATCTTACGATAGTTCCGATAGAGATATACATTGGGGGGATATAGCCGATTATCTGGGGAAAATTCTCGATATGGCGGAGGACTATCAGGAATTGATAGAAGGCATTTACTCCTCTATAGATACTATGCTTACCTATAGAACTAACAGTATTATTAAGACGCTGACAATGATATCCGTAATAATGCTTCCCCTTACTCTGATTACGGGATTTTTTGGTATGAATATAAAATTGCCGTTCGCCGATCTCAAAACGGCGAGTATTTATATCGGCGGATTTATGGGGATTATTACCGTAGCGATGTTGTTATACTTTAAACTTAGGAAATTTTAGCCGTTTAAAACTCTTTAAATATTTCCAAAATCTCTTGAGAAGAGCGCCCTGCCAGTATCTTCTTTCTTTTGCCGATATTTTTCCACATAAGGACTATACGGCTTAAAAGATTGAGGTATTCTTTATGAGTATTTGCCGGAGACGCTACCATAACCGCCATTTTGACCGGTTTATCGTCGATGGATTTCCAATCGACTCCTTTGTTAATTATAACGGCGGATACGGCGAATTCGCTTATGAAGTCTTTTCTGGCGTGAGGAATAGCGAGTCCCAGTCCGATACCGGTAGAAATAATCTCTTCTCTTTCGTATATAGCCGATTCAAACTGAGTAAAATCTTTGATTTTTCCTGAATTTTTGAGAATTTCAAGTAATATTGATAAAGTTTCGTTATAAGAGCTTTGTTCAATAATTTTTATATTTTCAGTATTAAAAAGTTCTGTAATTGGCGTCATTTTGTCTCCATTAATAAATAAAATAAGGTTCGTTCAACCAGTTTTCAAATTCTATCAAATTACCGAACAGACCGTAATACACGTGGTCCAGTTTTAATAAAGCGCCTTTATCGTCGTAAGAAGGTATATCGATAAGTATGGTGTATCCTTTTTCGTTATCGCCGTAATCTATGTAATCTCCCAAAACGGCAATATCTTCCGTCCAAAATTGGTAATTTACCAGAATAAGAGGGATACCTTTATAAAACAGGCAATAACTCCCCTCGTAAAGGTCAATATAACAACTATCTATCAAGTCTATCGGTAAATCATTTTTTTTTAACATATATTATTATTTAATATTGTATTAAAAATTTTATTATAATTCAATAAAATTTACGAAAGTTACAATATTTATACCTCTTTATTATTTAGATTCAAACACATTGAAGAACTTTTTATCGCTGAAAAGTCTGTCTATACCTTTCCACGATCGAACCAGGTAATAACCGTCAATGAATTTGTAATTCCCTTTTCTTGAGTAAAATAACGGAGGGTGTTTAATTTTTACCGGGATAATTCCGGTTTTTTTATAGGCGATTATATCTGATTTTAAATCCCCGATTCCAACCGCTTTACCGCATATCGACATTATTCTTTTTAGTTCGTAAGTTTTAAATTCTTCAAGATTTTGCTTTAGCTCTTTTTTTCGCGCGATAATAGCTCCGGCGGGATATTTGTTTTTGTCGAGCCAAAGTTTTGTAACTCGAGCGTATTTATCGTATCTTCCGGTAAGGTAGATAATTCTGTATTTTTCGGAAAGGTCGTTTAACACCTCTTGCGAACTGTAAATTGTCTTGATGTGGAGAATGTTGTTAGTCGCGTATAAAAATATATTGGTAGACGATAGCGTAAAATCAATGTCGCAAACGATATAAGGATCGGTTTCGTTTAGTTTGGACACTGTGTAAGGGAATGAAAGCCTTTTTTTGCCTTTAGTTAAAACAACGCTATAATTTAGTACGTTTTCGCTAAAGGGAGGCAGATTGATCGAAATATTTGACGAAAGTATCTTGTCCGATAAAATAAGTTTATCGCAATGATAGACGGACAGTTCTCCTCCGAGAAATATCTTATTGGTAGTTTTGGTAATCGAAAATTTCAATACGCATTGTTCGCCGTTTTTTACAATATTATCGCTATATAAAATCATTTTTTATTTATACTATGAATTAGAAAAAAGTAAAGATAAATTTATTTAATATTCCTTTCAAGTTTAACTTTTTCATAAGCCGAAATAATCTCCTTAATTTTTTTTTCGGATCCGGCTTTCTCTTTTTCAGATAATCCTGCAGTTTTATCCGGATGATACTTTTTACAAAGAGACCGATACTGTTTTTTTATCTCGTCGTTAGTCGAGTTTCTATCAATATCTAAAATCTGAAAAGGATCGATTTCAGGCTCCGCAGTCGGTTTTTGATAACTGTTATAGTTATACCTGTCGTTGCGCTCGTACTTCCCGCTATTATAGTTAAAATTTCCACCAAAAAATTCGCTGAAAAAGTCGTAATAATCGTTTCCGAACGACACATTTAGATAATTAGCGGTTTGTCTTATGAAGGACAACTCCGAATTTGAAATATTTCCTTTAGACTTCAATATTTCATAAAGGATTTCGACTATTTTTCTTCTGGAGTTGAAATCAAAATTTACCAATAAATCGTAAGCCGAGTTTTCGTAACGAGCTTGAGAGAAACCGGCGTTCATGATATTTTTCAGATTGGACAAGAGAATTTGAGCTTTTTGAGCGCCAAAATATTTTATAAGTTTTTCCTTTATTAAAATAACTGTATTTCCGGCGTAACCTGTAGAATTTATAAGGGCCGCAAGTAGAAAAG
>JAGOCL010000235.1 GCA_017998755.1 Spirochaetota bacterium
TGAAATTTTGCACCGAAGCCCTGCTTTTGTATATGCATTGTTGCCAGCAGTACTTTTAATTATTACGATATGAATGTATTATCTTTATTCGATGGTATGAGTTGCGGACAAATTGCGCTTGATAATTAGAGTATAACCACAAAAAAGGGAGCGGAACGGCTCTCTTTTTTTATACCGATTTTAATTTACCGGTAATATATTTATGAATAATACTCGTTATCAAAGTCTGATACGGTATGCCCTCTTCATTTGCTTTTTGTTTTATCCCGTCGTAATCAGAGTTTGATATTCTTAAAGTAATGGATTTATTCTTTCTGTATTCTTTCAATTAAAGATTCATTTATTGATTCGTAAACCTTATTTTCTATCATAGGCTTATTATCGTCTTTTATTTCACTCTCTTTATAATCAATCCCTACGTAACAATGACCGCAACCATAGGGGGCAGTCGCTCCGAGCGGATAATCGACAATAGTACCCCCTTTAAAAACCTCTCGACCGTTTATTACTTTTCCTATTAGGCTTGGATTATTTGAAAATAGATTATTAACGTGGTTATCGTCGTGGACGGAATGCGGACGCTCTTCCTCCACCTGTTGTATTCTTACAAACTCAAACACGCCTTGCCCTTTTTCAACGCTCCGAGCCTCTTCCGTTTTTCTTATAACTTCCATAGTCGACCACTTAGCGCGATTGTTGACGTACTTTTCTACGTCGTATTTTCGACCGTTTTTATGATTAAAGAATATTCCGTCCTCGCTTATTGTAAGCATATTCTTTAGCGTCGGATTTTGCATTAACTCGCCCATATAAGTTTGACCGTAATCCGATTTAAAAACGTCAATAAAATCCTTATAATTACTCACTATATCTTTATTTTCCCAAGTTTTCATACCCTCGTATAACTGCGTAAAATCCGAACGCGCTTGATTATTCATAACAAAAGAGATATGGTTAACCGCCCGACTAAAATCGTCTTTTACGGAAAATAATAACCCGTTCATATCTTGTAAATAATCGTTCTTTATATAATTAACGATATTATTATGAGTTTTAAGGCTCTCGACCCCTTGCGCGTCTACGTAAAAATCCGTTATATTTTTTATTCTTTTTGTCGTTTCGTCAAGTAATTCCGACGTATTGTACTCTAACTCGCTTTTTAGTTTTTTTATCGCCGTTTCCGATAAATATTTTTGGGATAATTGTTGATATAGTTTTTTTTCGGTATCTTTGAAAAACTTAAAATATTTAGAGTTTACGTTATCTGAAATGTATTTATTAATAATAGAAAAGCGATCATTTATATCGACCGCTTTTCTCAATTCCGCTAAAACGCCTTTACTCATTTTACAATAACGTTCCCTTTTGGCTCTTCGTCGAGCCAGCCGTTAATTTGATTTTCTTTAAAAATTTCCTTAACGTAATTCATTTTACAATAAACCGTTTTTCCGTCTTTGAAATCAAAAGGTTTATACATAAATTTTTTATCGCTCGGCGTATCGACGGGCGTTTCAATATCCGGAAAAGCCGATTGACTCGGCTCTTCCTTGTTTTTTTGGATAGTATCGTACAAGTTTTTTCTTGACATTAAATACCCCCGTTATGATAAATCTACAATTTTTTGGATAAAGTTACTATTCATAACCTCAGCTCCGCAAAGCATTTCAATAATGATATTTTCTTCCATTGTTGAAATATTACCCCCATATATGACCCTACAAGCGCCGTAAGGCGTAGAGACTACCGCTTGGGTTATTTTGTCGTCGTAATATGGAGCAAGCGCCGTATTACCAAACACGATGCCTTGCTTAGAAGCCATAAAAGCGTCGTTTGGTCTCTTTACTCCAATAGCCGCGCCGTCGACCGCTAAAGCCGCGTCAGTTGCCGTTAAAGGGTTAATAACAAAACTTCCCGACGTTCCCGCTACTCCCCAAGTAACCGATTGAACAGTATAATAAACCGTTCCCGCTCCGAATTTAACCATATCGCCCGCTTTTAGGTCTGAGGACGATCCGCCGTCAAACGCTATAGTGGTCTCTTTGGCGGCGTATGCCGTTCCCTTGTTATTAACCGCTAAAGCCGAGTCCGCAGGCGTTTCTTTCATACGACAGTTGTTT
The DNA here is from genome assembly GCA_017998755.1 of Spirochaetota bacterium. Classification (GTDB taxonomy): domain Bacteria; phylum Spirochaetota; class GWE2-31-10; order GWE2-31-10; family MWDO01; genus MWDO01. The sequence continues at coordinate 2,118 of JAGOCL010000235.1, forward strand.
GACTCGTACCAATCCATTCCGAGTATACGTCCAATTTGCCCAGTCGACATTTTATCGTTTGTACCCGCTTCGTTCGCTTTGTGTATTTCCGATATTGAAAAAATATCGACTTTCATAGCCGGATCGAGTAAAACTCCTCTATCGGTAGGAACGCCTCGACCGTTAAGCGCTTTGATAGTATTCATAACGTCTTTTATAACGGGCGTTGACGATAATGTCGAGTAGTTATAAGCGAGTCTCATTTTTTCAATTAACATCAAATCGGCTTCTTTGACAATCGAACTTATAGCCGCGTCAATATCTGCTTGCTCAACGTTAGGTATCAAACTCTTTTTGTCGAGATTGTTGATTTTAAGTCCCGTTCTCAAAACCGTGTCAAGCTTCATTTTAACAACCTGAGGCGAGATTTCATTAAGGTTTAAAGTATCGCCTTTTTGCCACCTTTGGGTATTATAAGTAGGCGTAACCCTAAAGCCGACCTCTTTGTTAATCTCCGAAAATTCGGTATCGATAGGCCGCCCTACCGTCGCGACGTTTTTAGCGACAAAATCGGTATAAAAACCCGATATAACGCGTCTTCCTACGTCTTTTAATACATCTTTCATATCTGACATAAAAATCTCCCTTTATTTTTTTTGTCTTTGTTCAATTAATTGTCTTACGGCTTGTTCGTCCGATAAATCCCCCGCCGAAAATGCGCCGTTAAATCCTCCGCCGTTACCCGCTCCAACCGACACGTTTTCTTGGATAGGATATAACGTATTTAAACGATTATAAGACGCGGTTTTATTTGTCGCGAGAACCTTCAAACCCTCGACTAACTTTGATATATCGTTATCCGTTCCTTCAAAATTAGAAGGCAACCTTTGTTTAGTCTTTTCGTCCTCGTATTCAAAGTTAAGTTTGTATTTAAAGCCCGCGATTTTTCCGTCTTTGTCTTTGACCTCGTCCATAATCAATACGCCGTCCCTTACCAAATCGGTAGCCGCTAAATTAGAGTGTTTTAAATTAAGTTTACCGGTCAAACTATTAGCGACATTCTGCAACGACATATTGTAGAATTTTGACTTATAGTTATCCGCGTCTTGCTTAAATCCGTCTCTCTCGGCTGATAGGTTTAAAAGATTTGCGTTTAACTCTTCTTGTTTTTTTACTTCGAGAGTGTTTAACTTATCTTGTAAACCTTTAATGGTATCAAGTAACTCTTTTTTTTCGGCTTCGGCGTTTTCGCCAAGTTTTTTATACGCATTTTGGAGAGTTGACAACTCTTTATTTGCATTTTGAATATCGCCGTCTATACCGGTATTATTATTACCGTTTGTTTTCTGCAAATCCAATTCGACCTCGCTTCTGATTTTCTTGTAAGCAAATTTCATTGCTTTTGAAAACTCTTCGGGCGTGAGTTTACCCGCTTTAAACTTCTCTTCTAATTCGTCCATAAATTTAGACATTTTACAACCTCTTAATGAGTAATAATTTAACCGCTTTTTAAGGCGTTTTTGCGAGATTAACAATCTCGACTTTTTTAGTTTATGTTTAGTTTATTAAGCACTTGTTATTCGTCCTCTATTTCGCTTTCTAATAAAGGATTATACGCCTTACTCTCTTTTATCTCTTTTTCGACGGCGTTTATATCTTCTTTTGTTACTTTATTTCGCATTATATCCTTAAAAAAACTTGAAAGTATAAGATTAACGGCGCTTTCGGATTTATCAAGATATATATTTTTCAGTTTTAGAATACTATCGAGTTTTTCCGACATATCCGCAATATCGAAATTATCCGGGTAAACGCTTTCATACTCTTCGGGCATTCTTTCGCCCGTTTCATAAAGATAAAACGTCCTAAGCGCCCAATTTTCAACCTCTTGCAACTGCATAGAATAATTGATTATATTTTGGTTTCTTTGTTCGTTATCGATGGTTTTTGCTCGCCCCGATTGCGCGTAATAATTATTATTATCAAGAAATTTGCCTACTTTTCTATGTATCTCTTTTGTTATCTTGTCGATTAACTCCAAAACTATCGGGATATTAACAAAATCGTTTTTGAGTAGGGACGGCGCGGCGCAATCGTTCGCATAAGATAAGACGTTTTCTTTTATGTCAAAAGGTCTTTCTTTTAATCTTTTTTTATCCTCTACGTCGGTTATTATATTCAAATCGGGTTCTTGTATTAAGAGATATGTAAATATCGAACTATAAAGGCTTTCGTCGATTAAAGAATAGTAGTTAAATATATTGTTTTGCTGTAAGGCTATATCGTCGTAAATACTTTCGGACACGTCGTTTCCGTCTACGTCTTTTTGAGTAAAGAATAAAAATGGGACTTCGCCGAGTTTGTGTTCAAAATATTCCTCCGATATTTCGTTTTTATCGGAATATGTGAAACTTTGCCAAAAGGTCGGCGTATACAAAACGTACTTTTTAACCTCTTTAGGATTGTAAAAATCGGCGTTATCAAAGTACGAATAATCAAGTAATATCCATTTCAATTTTCCCGCGCTTATAGAATAGTTTAATATTTGCGATGGGAAAAATATTTTAGCGACGGGGAATAATCTGTTTTTTTCTTTTAATTCTCTATTGACGGCAGTTTCTGTTATGTTAAGTTTTTGAAACACGGTTTTATCCGCGCCTTCAATCAATATCCCTATCTTTAAAAAAGCCCCGTACGTCGCGATTTTTTTCATAAAACTTTCAAGATTTTTATTTTCGATCGTAGCGGATCTTATAAATCTGTTTAAATATTCGTTTTTTTCGCCGTCTCTTATTA